>NZ_JAMYUY010000011.1:0-187512 GCF_040323385.1 Mesorhizobium sp. M0045 | reverse complement strand
CGGCCAGCCGGCAAACGCGATTGCCGGTGAAAAGCCCGATTGCCTTATCACCATCGACAGTCCGGATTTCTCGCTGCGCGTCGCCAAAAAGGTGCGTGCCGCCGATCCGACTATCCCGATCGTCCACTATGTCTGCCCGAGCGTGTGGGCTTGGCGGCCGGGCAGGGCGGCGGCGATGAAACCGTATGTCGATCACATTCTTTGCATTCTGCCGTTCGAGGTGAAGGAACTCGCTCGCCTGGGCGGGCCGCCCGGGACCTATGTCGGGCATCGCCTTGCACACGATCCGGGCATAATCAGTGCCACCAGGGCGCAGGCGCAGCCGCGTGACCTGTCCGCAGATCACGTCAAAACGTTGCTTATATTGCCCGGTTCGCGTCGCGGCGAGGTGCGACGCCTGGTCGGGCCGTTCGGCGAGACAGTGTCGATCCTGCGGGTGCGGGGGCACCGCTTGCGCCTGCTGTTGCCGACGGTCCCGCACGTCGCCGACCTCGTCAGGACCTCGGTTGCGAGCTGGGACGAGAAGCCGGAGATCATCCTTGATGCCGAACGCAAATGGCAGGCCTTCGGCAAGGCGGATGCGGCGCTGATCGCGTCGGGGACGGTATCGCTGGAACTTGCACTGGCAGGTGTGCCGATGATCTCCTGCTACCGGCTCGATCCGGTCATGCGCATGGCGCAGCCGCTGATCAAAGTATGGAGCGCAGCCTTGCCCAATCTCATTGCCGACCGGCCGGTTGTGCCGGAACACTACAATCAATATGTGCGGCCGCATTATCTGGCGCGGCAACTGGAAGCGCTGTTCTCCGATACCGCCTACCGCACTTGGCAGAAGCAGGGTTTTGCCGACATTGCCGGGCGTATGGCAACCGCCAAGCCGTCAGGCGAGATTGCTGCGGAGGTGGTGATGGGTATGGTGAGGAATGGGTGAATAATGAATAGCGAGTAGGAAATGGTGCTGGCGGTAACGGCCAGCTGCTTCAGCTATTACTCGCTACTCGCTACCTTCACCGCTTCGCGATCGGCACGTAATCCCGTTCCGGCGCGCCGGTATAGAGCTGGCGCGGGCGACCGATCTTCTGGTGCGGATCCTCGATCATCTCCTTCCACTGCGCGATCCAGCCGACGGTGCGGGCGACCGCGAACAGTACGGTGAACATGGTGGTGGGGAAGCCCAGCGCCTTAAGAGTGATGCCGGAATAAAAATCGACGTTGGGGTAGAGCTTCTTCTCGATGAAATAGGAATCGGTCAGCGCGATCTTTTCCAACTCCATGGCGATGTCGAGCAGCGGATCGTCCTTGATGCCGAGCTCGCCCAGGACTTCGTGCGCGGTTTTCTGCATGATCTTGGCGCGCGGATCGTAGTTCTTGTAAACGCGGTGGCCAAAGCCCATCAATCGGAACGGATCGTTCTTATCCTTGGCGCGCGCAATGAATTCCGGGATGTGATCGACATGGCCGATCTCGCCCAGCATGTTCAGGGCTGCCTCGTTGGCGCCGCCATGTGCAGGACCCCACAGGCAGGCGATGCCGGCAGCGATACAGGCAAAGGGATTGGCGCCCGACGAGCCGGCCAGGCGGACGGTCGAAGTCGAGGCGTTCTGTTCGTGATCGGCGTGCAGGATGAAGATGCGCTCCATCGCGCGCGCCAGCACCGGATTGATCTTGTATTCCTCGCAAGGCACGGCGAAGCACATATGCAGGAAGTTGGCTGCGAAATTCAGCTCGTTCTTCGGATAAATGAACGGCTGGCCGATGTGGTATTTGTACGCCATCGCCGCGATTGTCGGCATCTTGGCGATCAGCCGCATTGAGGCGACCATGCGTTGATACGGATCCGAGATGTCAGTGGAATCGTGATAGAAGGCCGACAGCGCGCCGACCACGCCGCACATCACCGCCATCGGATGCGCATCACGGCGGAAGCCGGTGAAAAAGCGCGACATCTGCTCATGCACCATGGTGTGGCGCGTCACCCGGTAGTCGAAATCGTCCTTCTGCGCCTTGGTCGGCAGTTCACCATAGAGCAAGAGATAGCAGACTTCGAGGAAGTCGCCGTGCTCGGCCAATTGGTCGATCGGGTAGCCGCGGTGCAAAAGAATGCCGGCATCGCCATCGATGAAGGTGATTTCCGATTCGCAGCTCGCCGTCGACGTAAAGCCGGGATCGTAGGTAAAGACGCCGGCGGTGTTGTAGAGCGAACCGATGTCGATGACGTCAGGTCCTACCGAACCACTTCGGATCTTGAATTCATGGGTTTTGCCGCCGAGCTCCAGCTTTGCCGTCGATGCCTGGGTTTTGCCGCCAAATTCCATTTTCGTCGCAGGTTCGGTCATAGCAAACTCCTTTTTGTTTCCTCAGGCCGGCAAAGGCAAAATATCTGAACCCAACACGTCAAAAGCATCGGACTATGCACATTTTGCGCCCGCAATTGTATCTGCGCGCCAGATTAGGCCAAGGCCCAATGTTGCACTGCGAAACACACCTTTCAATGCCAATCTTCTTGGGCCAGTTCGCTAATCGATTTGATCAGCGATCCGCGCCAGGCTTTCCTCGCGGCCCAGCACGGCAAGCACATCAAAGACACCTGGCGAGGTACTTTTGCCGGTGAGCGCGGCGCGCAAAGGTTGGGCCACAGCGCCGAGTTTATGGCCGCCGGCCTGCGCGTAGTCGCGGATCGCGGCTTCAGCCGAGGCGGCAGACCAGTCCGAAACCGTGGCCAGTGCGGCATGAGCGCCCCGCAGGATCGCGCGCGCCTCACCGCTGAGCAGCGCCGCCGCCTTCTCGTCGACCGGCAGCGGCCGCTCGACGAACAGGAATGCAGCCCCTTCAACAAGTTCGACCAGCGTCTTGGCGCGCTCCTTCAGGCCGGGCAAAGCGGCCAGCAGTTGCGCCTTGCGTCTGTCGTCGAGGCGGGCGGCGATTGCCGGGCCGCCTTCGAGATAGGGCAGAGTGGCGATGAAGATGTCGAGCAGCGCCGCGTCGTTCATCCGGCGCATATGCACGCCGTTGAGCGCCTCGAGTTTGGCGAAGTCGAAACGGGCGGCGCCCTTGTTGACATCGCCAATGTCGAACCATGCGATCATGTCGGCGATCGACATGATCTCATCGTCGCCGTGGCTCCAGCCAAGCCTCGCCAGATAGTTGAGCAGCGCCTCCGGCAGGTAGCCCATGGCGCGATAGGCCTCGACGCCAAGCGCGCCGTGCCGCTTCGACAGCTTGGCGCCGTCGGCACCGTGGATCAGCGGGATATGCGACATCGACGGCACCTCCCAGTCCATGGCCTGGTAGATTACGGTCTGGCGTGCGGCGTTGGTCAAATGATCGTCGCCGCGGATGATGTGGGTGATGCCCATGTCGTGATCGTCGACAACGACGGCATGCATGTAGGTCGGATTGCCGTCCGAGCGCAGAATAATGAAATCGTCGAGATCCTTGTTGGGAAAACGCACGTCGCCCTGGACGCGGTCATGCACCACCGTCTCGCCGTCTGTCGGCGCCTTGATGCGGATCGCCCCCTTGGCGCCGGGCGGCGCCTCCGACGGGTCGCGGTCGCGCCAGCGTCCGTCATAGCGGGGAGGCAGCCCCTTGGCCCGTGCGTTCTCGCGCATTGCTTCCAGCTCGGCAGGCGTCGCATAACAATAATAGGCCTTGCCCATGCGAACGAGCTCCTCGGCCACCTCGCGATGGCGCGGCGCACGCTCGAACTGCGACACCGGCTCGCCGTCCCATGTCAGGCCAAGCCAGGAAAGCCCGTCGAGAATGGCCGCGGTTGCCGCATCGGTGGAGCGCTCGCGGTCGGTGTCTTCGATGCGCAGCAGCATCGTGCCGCCTGTGTGCTTGGCATACAGCCAGTTGAACAGCGCCGTGCGCGCGCCGCCAATATGCAGATAACCGGTGGGCGAGGGGGCAAAACGGGTGACGACCTTATCGGGCATGGAACTCTCAGGCGGGCCAAGGAAGTGGGTTTGCGGACTTTCGCGCGTTGCGCGTTCATGTAGCATAGGAGGTCGAGGGCGCAAGGGGCAGACCCAATGGCTGTGCGAAGCCGTGGTGCGGGCGAGGGCGAGGACGCTGGCAGCGGCGTCAGCGAACGCTTGCTGTTTGCCGCTCCCCCGCCTGCCCTGCCGGTATCGGCATTGCTGCCCGCTCCGCGCTTCGATGCTCCGTCGCTGCCGGCCAGCGACCCAGCAACGGTTCTCGTGCCCGCGGGCGAGCCCATCGTGCGCCTACGCCGTCGTTTCCGCCTCCCGTCACCGTCCCGTATCCGCAACAGCGTAACCTCGGCAGCCGGCCTGGAACTCGACCGTGGCGTCGCCTTCCTGCTGGTGCCGGTGTTCCTCGCATGCGGGGTGGTCGTATATTTCGCGCTGTCGGTGGAGCCAGCCTTTCCGCAGCCGATCGCAATCGTGCTCCTCGCGGCCCTTTGTACGGTCGTCTCGCGTTCATGGCCCAGGACGCGCCTGTGTTTCATGGTGGCGCTGCTCTGCGCGCTTGGCGTGCTTGCCGCCAAGTTCGAGACCTGGCGTGTCGGGACGCATATGCTCGGTTCCGAAATCTCGACGCGGCTGACGGGTCGTGTCGTATCGTACGAGCCCATGGCGAGTGGCCGCATCAGGCTGACGATCGATGTGATCTCAACCGCCAGGCCGACGCTGCGCTACATGCCGGAACGGGTCCGCATTTCGGCGATGAAGATACCGGCTGAGCTGGCCGCTGGTTCCGAGATCGCCGGCTATGTGCGGTTGCTGCCGCCGACCGGCCCGGTGCGGCCCGACAGCTATGATTTCTCCTTCGACAGCTATTTCGCGGGCATCGGCGGCAGCGGCTTCTTTCTCGGGAATCCGAAAGTCGTGGCGTCGGGCAGCATGCCGCTTGCCGCGCGGCTTTCTTCCGCGATCGAAGACGCGCGCGAATCCATCGCCGACCATATCCGCAGCCGCATCGGCGCCGCCGAGGGCGAGATTGCTGCTGCGCTGATCGTTGGCGTGCGCGCCGGCATTCCCGAGGAGATCAACGAAGCGATGCGGCGTACAGGCATCTACCACATCATCTCCATCTCGGGGCTGCATATGGCGTTGGTCGCCGGCACCATCATGGCGCTGCTGCGCGGTGCCTTTGCGCTGTTTCCCGACTTCTCATCGCGACGGCCGGTCAAAAAATATGCCGCCGCCGCCGCGCTTTTTTCGATTGCGGCGTACCTCGTCTTTTCCGGCATTGTGGTGGCGGCCGAACGCAGCTTCATCATGCTGGCGGTGATGCTCATCGCCGTGCTGTTCGACCGGGCCGCGCTCACCATGCGCAATCTGGCGATCTCGGCCATCGCGGTCATCGTAGTGTCGCCGCACGAGGTGGTCGGTCCGAGCTTCCAGATGTCCTTCGCCGCGACGGCGGCCCTTGTCGGCGCCTATGCCGGCTGGTCCGATTACCGCACCGGCAGGGCCACCACGCCGCCGCCCCGGCGATCGCCGCTACGCTTGGCCACTCGAAAGGTCCTGCTGGGCATGGGCGGCCTGGCGATGACCTCGATCATTGCAGGGAGCGCCACGGCGCTTTTCGCCATATGGCATTTCCAGCGCGTAGCGCCGCTCAGCCTGTTCGCCAATCTGGCCATCATGCCTATCGTCTCACTGGTCGTCATGCCCTTTGCCGTGCTCAGCGCGCTGGCGATGCCGTTCGGCGCGGATGGGCCTTTCCTCTACGTGATGGGCAACGGGCTGACGGCGATGATCGCCCTGTCCGGGTGGATCTCCGAGCGCTCGCCGATCGATGCGGTCGGACTGATTTCGCTGAGATCTGTCCTTTTGGTGACGATCGCCCTCGTCATTGCCAGCATGGCGACGACCTGGTTGCGGCTCGCGGCAATTCCTTTTGCGCTCGCTGGCTTGCTAACGACAACGCAGACGCGCGTACCCGACGTATTGATCTCGGAGGACGCACGGCTGGTCGCGCTGCCGATCGGCAGCGGTGAGCTCGCGGTCAACCGGGCACGCCCGAATGAGTTCACCATCGACAACTGGAAACGCGCGCTCACATCAGAGGCTATCGTCGCGCCGGAAACACCTGGAAAGAACGATCCGCAATTCGACATTGCCGATCCGGCCGACCTACCGCCGGGCATGCCGTTCATTTGCACGGACGGTCTCTGCCTCGCCAGGCATCCATCCGGCGCGATCATTGCGCAAGCCAAGGACCGCGATACCGCACGGCCAGCCTGCGCCTTCGCCAGCTTGATCGTCATCGACGACGCCACCGCCCATAATCCCTGCTACTACGACCGGCTGGTCCTCGTCGTCACCAAACGGCAACTGGCGCGCGCGGGAAGTGCGGCCGTCTATTTCGATCCACAAGCGGCAACACGCGCCGAAATCCGCTTCGCCGTCGAAAAATCATACCGGCCCTGGCACGTGCAGCGGAAATTTTCACGCGCGGCGCGCGGCCTGCCGCCATACCGCAGGGCCGACAATCCAAAAGCCGGCACCAAGGGCGCAACTCAGTAGCGGCGGATCAGCCCAACGAGCTTGCCCTGCACCTTGACCCTGTCTGGTCCGAAGATGCGCGTCTCGTAGGCCGGATTGGCGGCCTCCAGGGCGATCGAGGCGCCCTTGCGGCGGAACCGCTTCAGCGTCGCTTCCTCCTCGTCGACCAGGGCCACCACGATCTCACCGGGGCTCGCCGTATCGGCGTTGCGGATGATCACCGTGTCGCCGTCGAAAATGCCAGCCTCGATCATCGAATCGCCTTTGACCTCGAGCGCATAATGCTCGCCGCCCATGATCATATCCGGCGGCACCGAAATCGAATGCGTCTGGTGCTGGATAGCATCGATCGGCACACCAGCGGCGATGCGGCCCATTACCGGGATCGAAACGGCGGCGACGACATCGTCGTCATTGCCGGCTGCAGGGACGCGCGACGATGTGGGCTTGCCCTGCCGAGGGGCACCTTGCCCAAGACTGCCCTGGATGACACTCGGCGAGAACTTGCGTGCCGCATTGAGGCCGGGGGCGATCGAGTCAGGCAGGCGTAGTACCTCCAGCGCACGGGCCCGGTTGGGCAAACGGCGAATGAAGCCGCGCTCCTCCAGCGCCGTAATCAGTCGGTGGATTCCGGATTTGGAAGCCAGGTCGAGCGCTTCCTTCATCTCGTCGAAGGAAGGTGGGATACCGCTTTCCTTCAACCTTTCGTGGATGAACATAAGCAGTTCGTGTTGTTTGCGTGTCAGCATAGCGACCCCCAACAGAATCAGAAAACAAACCCAGAACAGACACTATCTGTTCCAGTTGTGTTCCGCAACTGTTTAAAGTTTAATGAATGCGTTAAGGCTCGGGAAACAAACGACGTCCCCTACCGGCGTACCGTATTTTTACCGCCGCGAGCCTCATCGCCTTGATTCTGCTTTCGTTTGCGCCGTTCTGGCCTCCTAGAAGGCGGCACTGGCATCGGCGGTCGGTCGGCAAAGGGCACGGAATTGAACCCGTATCGACTGTGCGGTTGGTCAATGCGCCGTGAACGAAACGAACTCAAAACGCCAACCTTGGGTTAATTCCTGGTTTCCACCGCCTGGTCAGGCTGCTTCTCGCCGGTGGAGCCTTGCTACGCGCCACCCGGTAATGGAAGAACAGTCGATACGTGTCGGGCGTTGCGTTGAATCTTTGGGGGGAGCAGACAAATCATGACAGGAATTCCCGATCTCGCGGCCATAAAGGCGATGGATGCCGCAGATCCGCTGGGCGCGATACGTGACCGCTTTGTGTTGCCGCAAGGAGTGATCTATCTCGACGGCAATTCGCTAGGAGCTGCTTCACGTGCCGCTTTCGATGAACTGTACAAGGCCGCGACCGAGGAATGGTCGCATGATCTCATCCGCGCATGGAACACGGCCGGCTGGTTCAACATGCCGCTTGAACTTGGCGACCAGCTCGGGCGCCTGATCGGTGCCGCGGTCGGCCAGACGGTGGTCTGCGACACGACGTCGGTCAACATCTACAAGCTGCTGCACGCCGCCATGGCCATGCGACCGGAGCGGCAGGCCATCGTCGCCGAGGGCGATAGTTTTCCGACAGACCTCTACATGGCTGAGGGTGTGGTTTCGACGCGAAAAGATGCGCTGCTGCGCCTCTCGGGGGTCGACGCGCCGACCATCGAGGAGCTGATCGACGATCGCACCGCCGTGGTGCTGGTCAACCACGTCAACTACAAATCGGGCGAACTGCGCGACATGCCGGCTCTGACGCGCAGGGCCCAGGAAGCCGGGGCGATGATCGTCTGGGATCTCTGCCACACCGCTGGCGCGATGCCAGTCGAGCTCGACAAAGCCAACGCCGATTTTGCCGTTGGCTGCACCTACAAATATCTGAATGGCGGCCCGGGCGCGCCTGCCTTCATCTATGCGGCTGAGCGGCATCTTTCCGACATCCAGCAGCCGCTCACCGGCTGGTGGGGCCATGCACGGCCCTTCGCCTTCGAGCCAGGCTATGCGGCCGGCACCGGCATCCGCCGGTTTCTGTGCGGCACCCAGCCGATCCTTTCGATGCGCACGCTGAAGGGCGCGCTCGACATCTGGGACGATGTCGACATGACGGCGGTGCGCAAGAAGAGCATCGCACTGGCCGATCTGTTCATCGAGCTTGTCGAGGCAAAGTGCGGCACTTACGGTCTCACGCTCGAAAGCACGCGCGACGGGGAAAAACGCGGCAGCCAGATTTCATTCATGCATGAGCATGGCTACCAGATCATGCGCGCGCTGATCGAACGTGGTGTGATCGGCGATTTTCGCGCGCCATCGACCATGCGCTTCGGCTTCACCCCGCTCTATGTCGGCTATGCCGATGTCTGGCAGGCCGTCGAAGTGCTTGAGGACATCCTGCGCACCGGTGCGTGGAAGGATGCGCGCTTCGCCATCAAGGCGGCTGTCACTTGAGATCGATGCGAGAGCTGGAATCGTGAGGCTGGCGACGACGCGCCGCGCGATGCTCGCGGCCAGGTTGCAAGGCCATAATTGCCAGGGAGGGCGCAGGGTGTTCGAACGTCACATTGCCGATTGGGACAACGCCTATGCCAACGGCGCCAACATAGCCGGCAGCGATCGCTGGCCGGCGGCCTGGGTCGAGCCCGCGCAGGTTTTCCGCGAGGCGCTTTCGACCGAGGGCAGGGCGCGGCTCGACCTGGCCTATGGCGATAACCCGCGCAACCGGCTCGATCTTTTCCTGCCGGCCACCAAGCCGAAGGGGGTCGTGGTGTTCGTCCATGGCGGCTACTGGATGGCATTCGACAAGAGTTTCTGGTCACATCTTGCCGCGGGCGCTGTTGATCGCGGCTATGCAGTTGCCATGCCGTCCTACACGCTCTGTCCGCAGATACGCATTGGCGGCATCGTCAAAGAAGTCGGCGCGGCGATAGGCAAGGCGGCGGCGATGGTCGCAGGGCCGCTGATGCTGACCGGGCACTCGGCCGGCGGCCATCTTGTTAGCCGGATGGTTACCAGGACGACGCCGCTGGCGCCCGAAGTGGTCCGGCGCGTTCGTCACGTGGTGTCGATCTCGGGAGTGTATGATTTGCGCCCGATCATGCGCACCGGCATGAACGAGACGCTGGCGATCGATGAGGCCGAGGCGCAGGCCGAAAGTCCGGTGCTGCTGCGCCCGATGGACAAGGCCCGCCTGACCTGCTGGGCCGGCGGCGGCGAGCGCGCCGAATTCCTGCGCCAGAGCGCGTTGCTGGCCAACATCTGGATCGGCCTGGGTGCCGCGACCAGCTCCGTAGTCGAGCCCGACCGGCATCATTTCAACATCATCGACGGTTTGGCCGATCCAGACCATCCGCTGACCCGGACCTTGATTTCGGAGTGAGGCAGGTTCAGCGTAGCATCAGCACGTCGCAGGGGGAGCCCGCCGCCGCAGCAGGCGCGAACGGCGCGCGGACGATCAGCCCGTTGGCATCGGCCAGCATTTTCAGCATCGAGGAGTCCTGGATGCCGAACGGCGTCGCCACGAGCGCACCAGCGTCGTCTGTGACAACAGCCCGCACATAATCTTGCCTGAGATCGTTGGCCGGCATGGCAGCACCGAGCCGTGCCCGACGGATATCCTGCTGAAAGGCGCGGCCGCCGAGCCGTGCCAGCAGCGGCTTCAGGAAGAGCTGAGCGCAGACCAGGCTCGCCACGGGGTTGCCGGGCAGGCCGATGCAGCGAACGTCGCCCAGCCGCCCGAACATCAGCGGCTTGCCCGGTCGCATGGCGATCTTCCAGAAATCGAGCGTCATGCCTTGCCCGGTCAGCACGTCATGGACGAAGTCGTGGTCGCCGACCGAGGCACCGCCCAGCGTGACGATGACGTTCGCGCCAGCCTTCACGGCCTTTTCAACCAATGCCGCGATCGCCTCCCTGCGGTCCGGCGCGATACCGAGGTCGAGCGCCCGCGCACCGACCGACTGTGCGGCGGCAGCGACACCATAGGCGTTAGAGGAGATGATCTGGTCGGGGCCAAGCTCGCTGCCCGGCGGCAGCAATTCGTCGCCGGTGGCGATGATGGCGACCAGCGGCCGTTTGACCACGCCGACCTCGGGGTGATTGGCCGATGCCGCCAGCGACAAGGCGGCCGAATCGAGCAGGCGGCCTTTGGGCAGCAGGACATCGCCCTTGACGAAATCGAGCCCAAGGCGGCGGATGTTGCGCCCCTGCACCGTCGGCTCTGTCACTTCGACGCTGCCGCCGCCGAGGTCGCGGACGTTCTCCTGGATGACGATAGTGTCGGTGCCTTCGGGAAGCGGCGCGCCGGTAAAGATGCGCACGGCCTGCCGCTGCTGCACCGTTCCGGCAAAGCCGCGTCCGGCCGGCGCTATGCCGATCACCGAAAGCCTTGCCGGTAGGGACGCGATGTCAGCCGCCCGCACGGCATAGCCGTCCATGGCGGAGGCGTTGAACGGCGGCTGGGTGCGGAGCGCCACAACCGGCTCCGCCAGCACGCGGTCGGCGGCATCCAGCAGCGTGACGCGTTCGGCCGGCAGTGCAACTGCTCCGTCCAGCAGGCGCTCGAGCGCCTCGGCAACTGGGACCAGCGCCATTAGCGGCCTGCCTCGGTGGCCCCGGTGATCTTGTAGTCGCCGGATTTACCGCCGGTCTTTTCAACCAGCCTGATGCCGGAGATGACCATGGCGCGGTCGATCGCCTTGGCCATGTCGTAGATGGTCAAGCAAGCGACCGAGACGGCACTCAAGGCCTCCATTTCAACGCCGGTCTTGCCGATGACGCGGGTCAAAGCCGTCACCTTCAGGCCGGGCAGTGCGGCGTCCGGCTCGATATCGACAGATATCCTGGTCAGCAGCAGCGGATGGCAAAGCGGGATCAGTTCATGCGTCTTCTTGGCCGCCATGATGCCGGCAATGCGCGCGGTGCCCAGCACGTCGCCCTTCTTGGCGTCGCCGGCGAGGATCATGTCCAGCGTCTCGGGCCGCATCGCCACAAAACCTTCCGCGACTGCCGTGCGCACCGTCTCAGCCTTGTCGCCGACATCGACCATGTTGGCTTCGCCCTGCGCGCCAAGATGGGTGAGGGCGGCCGCCATCTCAGATCGCCTCTGCCGGCGCCTTGCCCGTCAAAAGCAGGCGCGTTGCCGCAGCCACGTCCTGCTGGCGCATCAGGCTCTCGCCGACCAGAAAAGTGGCGATGCCGCTCCGCTCCAGCCGGAGGCAATCGTCATGCGAAAAGATACCGCTCTCGCTGACCAGAAGGCGGTCGGCCGGCACCATCGCTGCCAGCCGTTCCGAGGTCTCAAGGCTGGTTTCGAAGGTCCGGAGATTGCGGTTGTTGATACCGATCAGCCGCGACGACAGCTGCAGCGCGCGTTCCATTTCAAACTCGTCATGCACTTCGACCAGCGCGTCCATGCCGAGCCCGAAAGCTGTCGCTTCGAGTTCTCTGGCCAGCGCGTCGTCGACGCTGGCCATGATGATCAGGATGGCATCGGCGCCCAATGCCCTGGCCTCGTAGACCTGATAGGGGTCGAATAGGAAATCCTTGCGCAAGGCAGGCAACTTGACGGCAGCGCGCGCATTGCTGAGGAACGCGGGCGCCCCCTGGAAGGAGGGTGCGTCGGTCAGCACCGAAAGACAGGCGGCACCGCCTTTCGCATAGGCCCTGGCCAGCGCCGGCGGATCGAAATCGGCGCGGATCAGGCCTTTGGATGGGCTAGCCTTCTTGATTTCGGCAATCAGCGCGAACCCGCCGGATTTGCGCCTGGTCTCAAGGGCGGAAAGAAAGCCGCGCGGCGGGTCGGCATCCGTCGCCCGTGCCTTGATCTCGGCCAATGGCACGCGTGCTTTAGCCGCCGCGATCTCGTCTCGCTTGTAAGCCTCGATCTTGCGCAGGATGTCGGACATGGTTTTAACCGTTCGAAATCTCGACCAGCCTGTCGAGCACTTTCAGCGCGCGGCCGCTGTCGATGGCCTGCGCCGCCGTTACCATGCCGTCGGCAAGCGTCGTCGCCTTGCCGGCCACCACCAGCCCGGCGCCGGCATTCATCAGCACCGTATCGCGAAAGGCGCCAGCGGCGCCGCCCAGCATGTCGCGCAGTGCCTGGGCGTTGTGGGGGGCGTCGCCGCCGCGCAACTCGTCCTTGGTGTGACGCGTCAGCCCGACTGCTTCCGGGGTCAGCACAAAGCTGCGTATCTCGCCGCCGGCCAATTCGGCGACCTGCGTCTCGCCGGTGGTGGTGATCTCGTCATAGCCGTCGCCATGGACGACCCAGGCGTGGTCGGCGCCAAGCTCCTTCAACGTTTCTGCCACCGGCATGATCCATTCGGGCAGGAACACGCCGACCATCTGCCGTCTGACACTGGCCGGATTGGAAAGCGGGCCCAGCAGGTTGAAGATGGTCCGGGTGCCGAGCTCGACCCGGGTCGGGCCGACATGCTTCATCGCCGGGTGATGCGCCGGCGCGAACATGAAGCCAACGCCGGCCTCGTGAATGCAGCGGCCGATCGTCTCCGGAGGGATGTCGATCTTGACGCCCAATGCGATCAGCACATCGGCGGCGCCAGTCAGCGAGGACAGTCCGCGATTGCCGTGCTTGGCGACGGGCACGCCGCTGCCGGCGATGACGAAGGCGGATGCGGTCGAAATGTTGACGCTGTGCGAATTGTCGCCGCCGGTGCCGACAATGTCGATGGCGCCCTCGGGGGCCTCGACGCGCAGCATCTTGGCGCGCATGGTGGCGACGGCGCCGGCGATCTCGCTGACGGTCTCGCCGCGCACGCGCAATGCCATCAGGAAGCCGCCTATCTGGCCCGGAGTAGCATCGCCCGACATGATAATGTCGAAGGCCTCGCGCGCCTCCTCGAAAGAAAGAGCGCTGCCGGCGGCGACCTTGGCGATGTGGATCTTCAGTGCGCTCATCTGGCCAGGGCTTGGGTTACGGCCGTCTGATCGATGCGGACGTCATATTGCGTCTGCAACTGCGCTACCAACTGGTCGAGCAGGTCGTCGGACATGCCGGATGTGAAGGATTTCTGTGCGTCCTGGGGTACTGAGCTGGCGTCGGCCCCGGCCGGCTCGAATACCTCGGCAACCTTGAACAAGATTTGTCCGTCGCCGGTGGGCGAGGGGATCAGCCCGGTGCCGCCTTCGCCGACGCCGAACATCGCGGCGGCCCCTTCCTTGCCGAAATCGACGTCGTCAGCATCGCGCTTGACGCCGCGCTTGGTCTGTTTTTCGAGCTTGAGCTCACCGGCGATCACCTCGAGCGTCGCGCCGGCCTTGAGACGCTTCTCGAGCTCTTGCGCTTTTGCGGTGAGCCGTTTGGTGGTCTCCGCCGCGGTCCAGTCGGCCACGACCTTCTGGCGGACTTCGTCCAATGTGCGGTCACGGGCCGGCGTGATCGCGCTCACGTCGTAGAAGACGAAGCCGTTATCGGCGGTGGTGAGACCTTCATTGTCGGTTCCGGGTTCGGATTCGAACACTGCCTTGATGAGCGCCGGCGATTCCGGCAGGTCTTTGACGATGCTTCCATCCGGCCGTTGGCCGGTGCGGTCGATGGCGTCGATGGTGACGACCTTCAGCTTCAATTTGGCGGCTGCCTCGGCGAGCGAACTGCCCGAGGCGCGCGTATCCTCGTAATTGTCGTGCACGTCCAGCAAGATGCGGCTTGCCTCGCCCAGTGCCAGGTCCTTGCGGATCTGCTCGGATACTTCGGCCAGCGGCTTCACCACTTCCGGCTTGATCTCGGTGACGCGCAGCAGAACGGGACCAAATGCGCCTTGTACGACCGGGCTGACCTCATTGACGTTGAGCTTGAAGGCAGCGTCGGCGACCGCCTTGTCGGCGATCTTGTCCTTGGCCAGCGTGCCGAGCAGCGTGTCGGCCGGGGTCTTGCCCTCGGCGGCGACGATCTTGTCGAAGGTCGCGCCGGTCCTGAGCGAATCGAGCGCCGCCTTTGCGGCATCAGGCGTCTTGAATACAAGCTGCTCGATGGTGCGCATCTCCGGCGTGGTGTAGCGCGCCTTGTTCTTGTTGTAGTCGTCGCTGACCTGTTGGTCGGTCACCGCGCTCAAATCCATGATGTCTTCCGGCTCGAGCCTGACATAGGAGAACTTGCGGTATTCGGGAGCGGCGTAGGTTTTCTTGTTTTCCTCGAAATAGGCTGAAAGCACGCTGTCGGACGGCGCTTCTATCGGCTCGACAAGCGATTTCGGCAAGGTCAGGTAGTCGATGGTGCGATCTTCGCCGCGATAGAGCGCGACCGCCTTGAAGAATGTATCAGGGGCCTTGAGGCCGTCCGAAACCGCCTCGACGATCTGCTGGCGGACCGCGACCTGGGCGCGGTTCTTCAAATAGTCTTCCGGCCGCATGCCGATCTGCCGAAGCAGGTACTCGAACGTTCTCCTGTCGAAGGTTCCGGCAGGCCCTTTGAACGCCGGGTCTTCACGCGTCAGTTCGGCGAGCCGGTCCTTGGACAGGCCGAGGCCGAGCTTGCGGGCCTGCTCGTCGAGGACGGCACCCGATACGAGTTGCGCCAGCACCTGGTTGTCGATGCCGAGCGCCGTCGCCTGCTCACGGCTGATGCGCTGGCCGAATTGCTGCGACATGACGCTGAGCTGGCGATCGTAGGCGAGGCGGTATTCGTTGATAGAGACCTTGGTGCCTCCGGCCGTGATCACGGCGTCATGGCCGGCAAGACCGCCCATCAGCCGTCCCGAGATACCCCAGACGGCGAAGCTCAACACCAACAATGACAGCAGCAGTTTCGCGACCCAGGTCCCCGCCGCACTTCTCAACATACCAAGCATGAGTACTTCCGATTTTTGCGCATTTCGCATGCGCCGAGTCTGAAACAAGCGCAATAGCGCCCTTCCTGCTCACTGTCGATTGCTTTGTGGCCTGATTTTGATAGTGAGGGCCAGCTGGAAATTGCCCGGAGAAACAATCCCATGACGCCTGGAATCCGCCCGCTCGTCGCCGGCAACTGGAAAATGAACGGTACCAGCGCCTCGCTCAACGAGCTCAGGATGATTGGCAACGGCTTCATGAGCGGGCTCGACGCCGAGACCGAAGCGGTGCTCTGCGTGCCGGCGACCTTACTTGCGCACGCCGCCGAGATTCTGTCGCGCACACCGGTGCGGGCCGGCGGAGAGGATTGCCACACCGAGGAAAGCGGCGCCTATACCGGCTGCATTTCGGCCGAGATGCTGAAGGATGCAGGAGCCAGCCATGTCATTGTCGGCCATTCCGAATGCCGCGCCGATCGCAAGGAGGACGATGCCTTAGTGCAGGCCAAGGCCTCCGCCGCATGGCGTGCCGGGCTGGTGGCCATCATCTGCATTGGTGAGACAAGAGCCGAACGCGAAGCAGGAGCCACGCTCGACGTGCTGTCGCGCCAGGTCGCTGGCTCGGTCCCGCCAAACGCCACGGCTTCCAACACCGTCATTGCCTATGAGCCGGTATGGGCGATCGGCACCGGCTTGACCCCGACCGCCGCCGACGTCGCCGAGGCGCATGCGCATATCCGCGACGAGCTGGCGCGGAAGCTTGGCAATACGGCGGCCAAGATGCGCATTCTCTACGGCGGCTCGGTCAAGCCGTCCAATGCCGTCGAGTTGCTCGGCGTCAGGAATGTCGATGGCGCGCTGGTCGGCGGCGCCAGCCTGAAGGCGGCGGACTTCCTCGGCATCGCGGAAGCCTATCGAAACATCGCTTGATACAAGGCTGCTTGCTGCATTTGAGCGGGCGGCCGGCGCCGAAATCGTTGCAAAGGACGCATTGCTTCCCATATTCCGGCCACGGGCTTGGAAATGCCGTCAAAGCATTGTATTGAGCCGCCTCCAAATTAGCGGCCGCACCAGGCCTTGCCAGGATAAATTATGGAAACCGTACTGATCGTCGTCCACCTCATGGTCGTGCTCGCGCTTGTCGGCGTGGTGCTGCTGCAGCGCTCCGAAGGCGGCGGCCTCGGCATCGGCGGCGGATCGGGCTTCATGACCGCGCGTGGCGCCGCCAATGCGCTGACGCGGGCGACGGCGATCCTGGCCGCAGCTTTCTTCGTCACTTCGCTGACACTGTCGATCGTAGCGCGCTATGGCGAGAAGCCGATCGACATTCTCGATCGCGTGCCGGCGACCTCGGACGGGGCAGGCAAGGGCGTACTCAACCAATTGCCCGGAACCACGACGCCGACGCCGCCTTCGGGCACCACGGCGCCGACCCCGCCGTCCGGCAATGGCGCGGCAACGACGCCGCCGGCAACCGCTCCGGCGACGCCGCCAGCGACAAACGGCGCCACCGCGCCGGCCACGCCGCAGGTCCCCAACCAGTAATCGGGCATCTTATGCCGCGATCTGTTGTCGTTTGAACACAGTCGCGGCAAATGCCGCACGATCACGAAGATTCGACCGCACCGCGCGCTTGAGGCGCTTCCGGCTAATCGATTATAGGTTGCACGCGGCATTCTCGGTGTCCTTGGGGGGCGCCGGGCGACGCCGTGGGCAACAAGCATTGAACGATCGGATCTTCCCCATGCAGCTTCGCAGCTTCATTTTTGCCGGCCTTTGTGCCGTGCTCAGCCTAGGTGCGCCCGCTTACGCGGCCATGCCGACGGCAAACTCGGCCCATAAAGCCGCAGCAACAACCGACGTCGTCAACGTCGCTGCCAAAAGCGATGCGGCGCAATTGAAGCTTCTCAAGAAGAAGAAAGATCCGACGCCGGACGACCTTGCGCAGATCCGCAAGATCGAAGCCAAGATCGCAGCCGACAAGGAAGCCGCTCGCGCCAAAGCACTCGAAGCCAGGAAGCTGGCGATGCGGGAGGCGGCGAAAGCCAAAGCCGATGCGGAACGGCAGGCATTCCTTGCCAAGAAGAGCCAGCCGCTCGCGGCGGCGAAGGTGGCTGACGCTACGCCAGCCAAGAAGAAGAAGACCCTCAACATCATCGAACCGATTGCGCCCATTGCGCCGATCCAGTCGGCCGAGCCGATCCCGGCCGAGGCTATGAACGTTGCCCTGACCGGCAACAACGGCGAATTGCGCAGCGAACCGGTGGGGCAGAAGCCGCAGAGCGTCGGGCTGTTCGCGGGACTGTTCGGCGGCACAACTTCGTCGTCAATGTCGCTGCTTCCGGAAACACGCGCGCTCGACGCCGCGCTCGAAAGGAAGCAGGCCAAGCGGCAGTTCAAGGTCAAGCCGGAATTCGTGCCGCAGGAGGTCGAATTCACTGGCTACAACCCGGGCACCATCGTCATCGATACCAGCGCTCGCCGTCTCTACCTCGTCGAATCATCGTCAACCGCCCGCCGTTATGCCATCGCGGTCGGCCGGGAAGGCCTGCAGTTCAAGGGTACGGTTGCCGTCGGCGACAAGCAGGAATGGCCGCGCTGGATTCCGACGCTGGATATGCAAAAGCGCGAACCCAAGCACTATGGCCAATACAAGGACGGTATGCCCGGCGGCGGCGACAATCCACTCGGTGCGCGCGCCATCTATCTATACGACGGCAAGAAGGATACCCACCTGCGCATTCACGGCACCATCGCGCCGCAGTCGATCGGAACCAGCGCCTCCAATGGCTGCTTCCGCATGATCAACGAGCACGTCATGGATCTCTACCGCCGGGTGAAAGTAGGCACCAAAGTCGTCATCATCTGACGCTTTGACAGATCGTGCCAAAAGGGCCGGCCTCGCCGGCCCTTTTGTTTTGATACGCCAACGACCAGAGCGCCTTCTTGGGAAAAAGCCTTCGCGGCGGTTTTTTCTCTGGCGGAATCAATTCGGCCGCGTTAAGCGATGACTCCCATGGCGCGATATGTATTCATCACAGGCGGCGTGGTTTCCTCACTTGGAAAAGGCATTGCTGCGGCGGCCCTTGGGGCTCTCTTGCAGGCGCGGGGCTATCGCGCACGCATCAAAAAGCTCGATCCCTATCTCAATGTCGATCCCGGCACGATGTCGCCCTATCAGCACGGCGAAGTCTTTGTGACCGATGACGGGGCCGAGACCGATCTCGATCTTGGCCATTATGAGCGCTTCACCGGCCGCTCGGCCAACCAGCAAGACAACATCACCACCGGCCGCATCTATAAGAACATCATCGAGCGCGAGCGGCGCGGCGACTATCTCGGCGCCACCGTGCAGGTCATTCCGCACGTCACCGACGAGATCAAGAACTTCGTCCTCAACGGCAATGACGATTACGATTTCGTGCTGTGCGAGATCGGCGGCACCGTCGGCGACATCGAAGCGATGCCGTTCCTGGAGGCGATCCGCCAGCTCGGCAACGACCTGCCGCGTAACAACGCCGTCTACGTCCACCTGACCTTGATGCCTTACATTCCGACGGCGGGCGAACTGAAGACCAAGCCGACGCAGCATTCGGTCAAGGAGTTGCGCGGCATCGGCATTGCACCCGACATACTGCTGGTCCGCGCCGACCGGCCGATCCCCAAGGAAGAGCGCAGAAAGCTGTCGCTGTTCTGCAATGTCCGCGAAAGCGCCGTCATCCAGGCGCTCGACGTCCCGCACATCTACGACGTGCCGATGGCCTATCACAATGAAGGGCTCGACTCGGAAGTGCTGGCCGCCTTCGGCATCGATCCGGCGCCGAAGCCGCGCATGGAACGGTGGCAAGCGGTGTCCAACCGCATCCACAATCCGGAAGGCGAAGTGACCATTGCCGTCGTCGGCAAATATACCGGCCTCAAGGACGCCTACAAATCGCTGATCGAGGCGCTGTCGCATGGTGGCCTCGCCAACCGGGTGAAGGTCAAGCTCGACTGGATCGAAAGCGAGATATTCGAGAAGGAAGACCCGGCGCCGTGGCTGGAGAAGGTCCATGGCATTCTCGTCCCCGGCGGTTTTGGCGAGCGCGGCTCGGAGGGCAAGATCCTGGCGGCGAAGTTCGCGCGCGAGCGCAAGGTGCCGTATTTCGGCATCTGCTTCGGCATGCAGATGGCCTGCATCGAGGCGGCGCGCTCGCTGGCCGGCGTCGAGCACGCATCATCGACCGAGTTCGGCCCGACCGAGGAGCCGGTCGTCGGCTTGATGACCGAATGGCTGAAGGGCAACATGCTGGAAAAGCGCAGGGAAACCGGCGACCTTGGCGGTACCATGCGGCTTGGTGCCTACCAGGCCGACCTCGCCAAGGGATCGAAGATCGCTGCGATCTATGGCGATACCCAGATTTCCGAACGCCATCGTCACCGCTACGAGGTCAATGTCGACTACAAGGAGCGGCTCGAGAATTGCGGCCTGGTGTTTGCCGGCATGTCGCCGGATGGCGTGCTGCCGGAAACGGTCGAATATCCAGACCACCCCTGGTTCATCGGCGTGCAGTACCATCCCGAGCTGAAAAGCCGGCCGCTCGATCCACACCCGCTGTTTGCCAGCTTCATCGAGGCGGCGGTAGAGCAGTCGCGGCTGGTCTAGACTAGCCGCCCATGCAAACTTACGTCGCGCTGCTCTACAGCATTGTCCTGGGCGAGGGGCGGCGGGTTGTCATGTCCGATCTGAAGGCTATGGCCGAAGGCCTGGGCCTGAATAACCCGCGCACGCTGGTGGCGACCGGCAATCTTGTTTTCGAGGCGCAAGAAGCAGAACTTGCGGCGTTGGAGCAGCGGCTGGAGGCGGCGTTCGCAAAGACTTTCGGCCGCCACGTCGACATCGTCGTGCGCCGCGCCGACGGCTGGCTGAAGCTGGCGGCCGGCAATCCGTTCCCAGCCGAATCGGCTGAGGCCGCGGACCAGGTGGCGGTGCGCGTGATGCGGGCGCCCGTTCGCGACGAGGCCGCCGCGGCGCTTGAGGCCTATGCCGGCAAGGGCGAGAAGCTGCGGATTGTCGGCGGCGACATCTGGATCGTCTTTTCGCGCGAGACGCCGAGTTCGCGGCTGCTTGCAGCGGTCAGTCACAAACGCCTGGGCATCGGCACCTCGCGCAACTGGAACACCGTACGCCGCCTGGCCGAGATGGTCGCAGAATGAACGGGGCGGCTTGCGCCGCCCCGAATCGCTCAAGCTTTGGCTATCCTGGCTCCGGCACCGAGTGCCATCGTGCGCAGCACGTAATAGATGACGCCGGCAATTGCCACGCCGAAGAACCAGCCATAGACGCCCCACCATGACGGCAGCAGGCTGGTGAAGTTGGGCAGGATCGAGGAGAAGACCGCGCCGATACCCGCGGCGATGAAGGCATTGACATGCCAGCCGCCCTGGAAGCGGAATTCGCCATTCTCCCTGTAGAGCGCCTCGACGTCGACCTCGCCCTTCCGGATCAGGTAATAGTCGACCATCATCACGCCGAAGATCGGCCCCATCGTCGCGCCGATGATGTTGACGAACGAGGCAGCACTGCCTTCCCAGGGCGCGAAAGGATAAAGCACAAGCGCTATCAACGCCGCGATGTAACCGCCCTTCTTGAAGTCGATCTGGCGTGGAAAAACGTTGGAGAAGTCAAAGGCCGGCGACACGAAGTTCGCCACCACATTGATGCCGAGCGTCGCCACCGCAAAAGTCAGCGCTGCGAGCGCCGCCAGGAACCAGCTGTCGAACTTCGCCGAGATCTGGTCGGGATGCAGCAGCACTTCGCCATAAACGTCGAAGGCGGCGATCGTGGTGACGCCGGCGACAAGCGAGAACAGGATGAGATTGACCGGCAGGCCCCAGATGTTGCCCTTGCGCAGCGATGCCTTGTCCGGCGCATAGCGGGCGAAATCGCAGAAGTTGAGATAGAGCGCGGAGAAGTAGGTCACCCAGATAGCCGCCACCGCAAACAGCGAGGTCCAGGAGCCCGGCGTGCCCGGCACGCCCGCGTCCTTCGTCTTTTCCAGCAGCACATCCATCGGGATGTCGCTGGTGAAGGCGAAGGTGCCTGCCTTGATGCAAAGATAGATGGCCAGGATCAACATCATCACCCACACCGCCGGTCCGGCCCAATCCTGGAAGCGGCGCACCGTTTCCATGCCCTTCTGGATGATCAGGAGCTGCAGCGCCCAGATGACGGCGAAGCAGATCACCTCGAGCCCGGAGTGGCCGAGGAAATGTGTGCTCTGGTTGAAGTCGGCGAACCATTGCGAGCGGATCAGCAGAGCTACGATCGCGCCTGAGGCAGCCGCCGTCTGCGCGCCGTACCAAAAGCAGGCGACTATGGCGCGCACCAGCGCCGGTATGTTGGCGCCCCAGATGCCGAAGGAGGCACGCGCCAGGACAGGGTAGGGCACCCCGGTCTTCACGCCGGCATAGCCGACCATGTTCATCAATGCATAGATGATCAGCGAACCGATACCGATGGCGATGATGAAGTTGACGAAGCCGCCGCAAAACAGGAACAGGCTGGCCGCCAGATAGTAGCCCCACAGGCTGTGGACATCCGACGTCCAGACGTTGAAGATCGAGAACGGTCCCCAGTTTCGAACCTTCGCCGGGGCGAGATCCTCATTGTACAGGTCCGGTGATGCGCCTTGTATGGTCATTGCTATGTCCTCCCCTTGCAACCGCACGCGCCTCCACGCATGGCACGCAGGTTAAGCCTGACGCAGGGGAACCGGCAAGCAGACGATTTGCCGGCTTTGGCCTTAAAGACATTCAATGAGAAACGCGCTTATCGACCGGACGATGCCGTGGCTGCGACGTTGATCTTCGCCCTTGATTCGGTCTCTGCCTGCTTGTCGGCCGGTCGAGCACCGGAGACCGCCGACGTCTCGAAACTGGCCTCGAGCCAGGTTATTGCGCCAGTCACGTCGTCGAGGGCATAGTTTGCGGCTGTCGGTCCGTTCGGCTTCACGCGGATGGAGATGCCGCCAATTTCATTGATCGCCTCGAAACCGTGTTCGTCCGATGTATCGTCTCCGAGGAATATCGGCCGCCGGCCGACAAAGGGCGGAATGTCCATAAAACGCCGGATGGCAGCACCTTTGACGGCTTCCAGGGGCATGAGCTCTACGCCGGCATTTCCCGGAAGCACCCGATAACCCTTCGGAAGCCGGGCCAATGCCTGTTCGACCAGCTGGATTGCGGGTGCAAGCAGTTGCGGTGCTGCTCTTGTATGAACGGCAAGGACCGGCCCCTTGCGCTCGACATAGACCTTGCCGCTGCCCAGTTCGGCCTCGATTTCGTCGGCAAGGGCGGCGATGTCGGCCGGCGCGTCGGCGGCCTCGATGGGACCGGTCGGAGTCAGCCGGTGCTCCAGCCCATACAGTCCGGCGATCCGCAGCTTCAGCGGATGGAACAGCTTGTCCACAGCGGGGATCGATCGGCCGGTGATGAAAGCGACCGCACCATCCAGCCGCCGCTCGATGCGTCCAAGCAGATTGCGCAATTCCTCGCCGACGAACACCGCGTCGGGATGCGCAGCGTGTTCCAGCAAGGTTCCGTCGATGTCGAGGAAGAGCGCCCATTGCCCTTCCGGCAGGTTCAACGCCGGCGGTTGTTCAAAGCTTTTCACGATGCTGCCTTCCGTGCCCGCTCGAACATGGAGATGACGTTGTTGGTGTTCGATGGCGGGCGCTCGCCGGTTCCGGTCACCCTGTCGAGATCGCCGCGTTTGCGCAGGCGCGCGGCGTCCAGCAGCATGCTGCCGGCCCAGCGGTAGACATTGTTGTCGCGGACCATCTCGCGCATCGGCCGCAAACGTTCGCGCTGCTCTTCCGGCGTCATCGTCAGCGCCTGCAACAGCGCCTCGCTCATCATGGCCGCATCGTAGGGATTAACGATCAGTGCTTCCAGCAGTTCGCGCGAGGCACCGGCGAAGGTGCTGAGCAAAAGCACGCCTTGTTCGTCGTCGCGCGCTGCGACGAATTCCTTGGCGACAAGGTTCATGCCGTCATGCAGGCTGGTGACCATGCAGATGTCGGCGGCGCGGTAGACCTCGTAAATCTGCTCCTGCCGATGATGTTCGGCGACCATCAGGATAGGACTGTATGTCTCGCTGCCATAGCGTCGGTTGAGCTCGTCGGCATAGCGGCGGCATTCGTCGTGGAGTTGCTGGTAGGCGGGCAATGTCCCCCGGCTCGGCGCCGCGATCTGCAGGAAAACCACCTTGCCTATCCATTCGGGATATTTCGTGAACAATTCGTCCAAGGCATGGAAGCGATCGAGAATGCCTTTCGTGTAGTCGAGGCGCTCGACTCCGATGCACAGTTTGGTATCCGCTGACAGGCCGAATCTGTCGCGGACACGGGCGCGGCACTCCTCCACAGACGGCAGTTTTGCCAGCAATTGGGCCGGCCATTCTATGGAAATGGGATAAGCGTGGACCAATGTGGTCTGCCCACCATAGGAGATTGCCGCGTCTGCCCGTTCTATCCGGCTCTCCAGAAAGCGGTCGACACTTTCGGTGAAGTTGTTGGCATGGAATTGGGTATGAAAGCCGATGATCGAACTGCCGAGCAGTCCCTCCAGGATCCGCTCACGCCACGGACAGATGCTGAACACTTCCGAATTGGGCCAGGGGATATGCCAGAAGGTGATGACTATCGCGTCCGGCAGGCGCTGGCGAATCATGCGCGGCAGCAGCGCAAAATGGTAGTCCTGCACTAGCACGATCGGCCGTTCGTTGCGGGCTTCGGCAACCACCGTATCGGCGAATTTGCGGTTGACGGCCTCGTAGGCGTCCCAGTCCGAGGCGCGAAACACGGGGCGGGTGAAGGCGATATGGCAAAGCGGCCATAGCCCCTCATTGGCGAAACCCAGATAATAGCCCTGATATTCCTCCTCCGTCAGCCAAACCCTGCGCAGCGTGTAGGACGGATTGCCTGGCGGCACCTGCACCCGGTCGTCCTTGTCGACGGTGAGGCGGTCTGCCGTGCCGCCGCCATAGGCGATCCAGGTGCCGGCACAGGCGCGGGTGATGGGCTCGAGTGCCGAAACCAGCCCGCTGGCCGGCACTAAAAGTTGCACGCCGTCATCCTTGATGTTGTGGATGTAGGGTTCGCGGTTGGACACTACGATGACCTGTGCGTCCGGCAGGTCGTCGGCCAGGATCTTGCGCAAGGTGTCGGGCGACCACGTGACGAGTGCCGCATCGGCCGATTGGCCGTTCTTTTCGAACTCGCGCAGCACCTTGCGTGCCGCTTCCGACGCGACATCCTCGCTCGGCGTGTATGCGGCCGCCGTTGCGCGGCCGCGGCGCTGGCGGGATATCGATAGGAGAATGGCAAAAGCGGAAAAGCCAAAACTTGCAATCAGCAAAACCCAGAGCAGGTTTACAGTATAATCTGACATCGAATGTGATCTCGCCTCCGGCCGGCCGATAGCCGTTTCTATTTGTTTTTCTGGTTCGCTGCCGTGTGACGACGACAGCATCCCCCGCTGCCCATTTTTGCAACGCACAAAGGGGCTATCGGTTCCGGACGATTGTAATGCCGGGCGTCATTTCGATGCGCCGCAGCGCGGCGGGTATCAAGTGCGCACGATGAGCGGCACCATCCCCTCATACCGATCGGCGAGAAAGGCGACGACCCGGTCGCCGACACGTTGGAATGTGAGGTCGACCACCGTCGAGCCGACACCCAGATGCCGCAATGTCAGCGTGTCGATGCCGATCGGCAGCCTTGGGCGGGTGACCCGGATTTCGCTCTTCCAGCCGTCGATTTCGAGGCCAAGGCAGGCCTGCATCAGCATGAAGGCCGATCCCGCCGACCAGGCCTGCGGCAGGCACGCGACGGGATAGGCGATCGGCGCTTCGCCCGGCGACCGGGTAAAGCCGCAGAACAGTTCCGGCAGCCGCATGTTGAAATGGACAGCCGATTCGAACGTGCCGCTCATCAGCCGGACCACGCTGTCGCGCACGCCGTAACGTGCCAGGCCGGCACCGCACATGGCGGTGTCGTGCGGCCAGATCGAGCCATTGTGGTAGGACATCGGGTTGAAGAATATCGCATCGTCGGCCAGCGTCCTCACTCCCCAACCAGAGTGGAACGACGCAGAGAGCAGCTGATCGGCGACCATCTGCGCCCGTTCCGGCTCGGGCAGCCCGACATACAGAAGATGGCCGGCATTCGACGTCCGTACCTTGCAGAGCTCGCCTGCACCATCGATCGCCAGTGCGTAGAAATTGAGATCGTCCATCCAGAAATGGCGTTCCACCGCGGCGCGCATGGTTTCGGCGCGTTCCTCCCAATGATCGGCCTTGTCGTCCTCGCCGCGGCGGCGGGCGAGCGCCGCCAGCCCGCGGAACGCAGCAAAGACGTAGCCTTGCACCTCGACCAGGGCGATCGGCCCCTTGGGCATGCGGCCATCGGCATGGAAGACGGAATCGAAACTGTCCTTCCAGCCCTGGTTGGCGAGGCCGGTCTCGGCGCCGCGCTGGTAGGTAACGAAGCCGGTCGCGCGGCTTGTCTCTTCCGTCCATTCGGCCGCTGCACAAAGCGATGGCCACAGGCTGTCGACGAACGCCATGTCGCCGGTACGATCCGCATAGGCGCAAGCGAGATGAATGTAGAGCGGCGTGGTATCGACACCGCCGTAATAGCGGCCGAACGGGAGCTCCCGCAGCGCCGCCATCTCGCCCTTGCGGGTCTCGTGCATGATCTTGCCCGGCTGCGAATCGCTGAACGGCGACGTTTCGGTTGCCTGATGCTGGGCGAGAAAGGCGAGTACGCCGCGCGCCAGCCCAGGATTCAACCACAGCATCTGCAATGCGGAAATCACCCCATCACGGCCAAATGCCGTCGAGAACCAGGGTATGCCGGCATAGGGGTAAGGTCCGGTTGCAAGCTCGGTGGTCAGCAACGCCACGTCCGCGCGCGCGCGTTCGATCCAGTCGTTGAAGACGCGGCCGGAGCTGTGCACCGTCGCGCCGTGGCGGCGTTTGGCGCGCATGCCGAAGCGAGCGCGGGCGGCGGCAGCCCGAAAACGGTCACGGTCGGGTGTCTCCGCCACCTCCGGGCCGACCTCGATATAGAGGACCTCGCTACTGCGCTTCGTCACCGCAACCAGGAAATCCGCGCGGCTGGCGGTCAAATTGTCCGGCGCCTGCGAGAACGAGATCGCCGACAGGCGCACGAGCTGGTCCAGCCCGTCATATCGAAGCACCACGGATGTCGGACTGGTCTCGGCGGCGTGGGCAATCCCGCGCTTGAGCCGGGTCGAACCGCGCACCTCGAACATGTCGCGGAAATCTGCTGCGAAATGCAAGGAAACCCGAATGGCCGACGATTCCTGGCTATAGTTGGAAAGGGTGATGCGCTCGAACAGCCGGTCCTGCCAAAGCAGCCTGACGCGTTCTATGTGGATCGCGCCCTGCGGAATGTCGCGGCCACCGACACTCTGGATCGGCAGATTGGTCAGGTTCGAGGTGAAAAGCACATTGTCCTGGCTGAGCGATGCGCCCAGCAGCGACATTTGCCGGCCACCGATCGTCAGCCGGAATTCCGAAAGCACACGCGTGTCATCTCGGAAAAAGCCGTCGCCAGCGCCGCGGATGTCGCCATAAGCGTCGGCCACCGCGAAGCAGTCGCCTTGCTTGAGGGCGAACAGTCGGTGCGGCTCCCGGGGCGCAACCTCGTCGAGCGAGGCAAGGGCTACGGCGGGATCAAGCTTACGCTCGTCGAGTTGATTCATACGTCACAAGCTCTGTCGTTTCGTTTCCAACGTCCACAATGACGCCGATCAGGACGCTCTCGCTTCACCGGGAGTGCCGATCAGGCGCGCATAGGCAGTCACATAGTCGTGGGCCATTCTCGTGGCAGAAAAACGGTTTTCGAATACGGCTCTCACCTGTCGCCTGTCGAGGCGCAGCAATTCCGGTATCGAGGCGACAGCAGCATCGACTGAATCGACAAGGAAACCGGTCACGCCGTGGTCGATGATCTCCGGCAGGGCACCGCATTTCCAGGCGATCACCGGAGTGCCGCAGGCCATAGCCTCTATCGCGGCAAGACCGAACGGCTCCGGCCAATCGATCGGAAACAGCAGGCCGGCCGCCTTGCCGAGGAATTCCGCTTTTCTGTCCTCTTCGATCTCGCCAATGTAGTCGACACGGTTGCCGTCGATCAGCGGCTCGACCGTGCTGTGGAAAAAAGCGCGGTCGTCGTCGCCGATCTTTGCCGCAACCTTCAGTTTCAGCCCGGAGCGCAAGGCGATCTCAATGGCACGGTCCGGGCGCTTGTCGCGCGACAGCCGGCCCAGAAAGGCCAGATACGGCTCGTCCGCATCCGTCTCGAAAGTCGGCTCGTAGATATTGATCGGCAGCCCGTGATGGATGGTCGCCAGCCAATTGGCCATGGGTAGCCCGGTTCTCTGGCTGCGCGAAATCGAGATCATCGGAAAGCGCGGAAAACGTTCGTAGGCCGGGGCCAGGTCGACATAGTCGAGCCTGCCATGCGGTGTCGTCACCGTCCGGTCAGGCATGTGTTCGAAGAAAGGAAAATGCAGGAAGTGGCTGAGATGGAAATGGATGATATCGAACTGTTGCGCCCGGTTCCTCACCTCGGCGAGCATCGCGAGATGCGCCGCGGTTTCGGATTTGTGCGGGCGCGGATCGAGACGGAGCGCGCGCTCGCGACACGCCACCAATTTTGCCGATGTCTTGGTATCGCCGCTGGCGAACAGGGTCACGTCATGGCCAAGCTCGACCAATCCTTCGGTCAGATAGGAGACGATGCGCTCCGTCCCTCCATAGAACCGGGGTGGCACGGATTCATGGAGCGGCGCCACATGGGCTATTCTCATGTTTTGGCATTTCCCTCAAAAAAGACTGCTCGTGGCATCGAAATGCATCAGCCGCGCTAACGTTCCCGTACCATAGCAAGATGTCATCCAATTGGGGCAAGATGTCATCCGATAAGGGCTGCGGGGCGTTTCCACCGCTGCTCGTCTGGTCCGCCAACATTTTCCAAGCCAAGCCCTCTTTGCCGGGAACCAAAGCCCGGTTCGCGAGTTTAGTGGGGTTCGATCGCACGCATCCGGTCGACGGGGAGGAAATGATGGACCGCTTGCAATTCTTTTCACCCGTGCGGATTTTGCGCGGACAGGGACAGCCCGTGGAGGAGATCGACAGCGTTGCCGAAGCAATGGCATTCTTGCGAAAATGGCCGGCCGGGCGGCGCGGGCCCGTTTACCAGTGCGCCGTGAATTGCTGCGCTGCGGCCATGGCCGGCCGGATGTCGGCCGAGGAAGCGCGAAAGGCTTTTACCGGCTTTGCCCGGATCACCCGCCTGCTCGAGGGCGATCGGCCGTTGCCGATGAGCGGCGAGGATCGGCATCGCGATCACGCGTTGAGGCGATAGGCGCCAACTGCCGCTGATCGTCAGAGCACGGGTGGCATTCAGCCGGAGCGCCCGATCGGCGACCGATGCGCATTTGCGAACAGGCGTTTGAGCTGGGCTACAGCACCGTTCTCGGCGATGTAATCGCAATAGGCAACGTAAGCGGGGTCGCGTGACAGATGGCGTTCCTCGGTGATGGCGCGGAGTGCGTAGAAGGCGTTGAGTCCGAGCAGGATGGCGGAGTGCGGAGTGCCGTAGCGCTTCAGCGGGTCCTGCGGCGGTGAGGAAAGGTACGGAGATCAGCCACCAGGAGAGGTTCTTCGAAACATAGGCCGGATGCTTGATGCAGCGATGCGGTCCCCTGGTAATGATTTCCGCGATTGGTGAGATTGGAAAATCTCAGGCCAAAGCTCACGGTGGACCAGACAAAAATCAAGATGCAGAAGAGGACAGCCGATCCCCAGAAAACTTGGAGCGCCGGTGAGGGAATCACCGCCGTCCAGTTGGCGCCCGTTTCGTAGTTCAGGTAGGCACGGGTGGCGGTGTTGATGGGTTCATAACAGGCAAGACAAACCAGCCAGCCGAACACGGCGGGCTCGACGCTGCGGATATGGTTGTCGAGTACGCGCAGCGTGAAGATATAGCTGACGATCGCGACAAGAACATCCACCATGAACAGGAGATCGATTGCAAAAGCGTGCCAGCGCATGATGTCGAGCTGATACGGTTGTTCAAGCCCGGCAAGGATCGAACCCAGTGTGGAGCACAGATAGACGAACATCAGCGGCAGGAAGAAGCCTTTGACGATCCAGCCCCGCACATGCTGGCGTATCTGCCCGGTCCGTTGCGGCAAACTCACGCCGGTATTCCGGCATTATCCAGTAGACTGCGGCAATGGTCGTGAGCGTAACGATGACGCCGATGAGCTTGCGCACGACGCGTTCTCAGCGGTCGGGCTCAGGGGCGGCATAGAAAGTTGAACGAAGCGCAGACAATGGTGCCGCATTGCGGTATTTCGACCGGAAAGGCCAGAGATGCACTTTTGGGGGAATAGATAATGTCGAAACGGCTTAGACTGGTCCTGGGAACTGCCGGCGCAATCGCCGTCGCCATCGTCTGGGGGATCGTCGCGACGCTGATGGGGGTGCCATCGATTCTGATCACCGTCGGAGCGGTCGCGATCGGCGCGGGCATCTACAGCTATCTCGATCGAAGCCGGATCTGATCCGGTACCCCGGCGACGCGGCATAGCCCAAAAATCCCACGGCCGCAGACTGACGGCGGCAATGCTCAGTGTACGAAAATTACCAACGACAGCGTTCTGTGGAACGAGTGGCCTCTCGAAGCTATTGTGTGACGGTCCGAGACCCCCGCCTCGGCCCATTGGCTCACCCAGCCGAGAGGTCCGCTGCTAGCCAACGGCAGCGGACCTTCACCCGGAGGACCGCCCCCGGAAGACGGACATTGTGCCGAATCGAGGGAGAACGATGGTCGTCGACGAGATTGCAGCGCGGCGCCTGAAAATTCTGATCGAGCAATATATCGAGACCAGGAAGAGGCGCCACGATGAGGTTTCTACCGCAGCGGCTGAGATCGCGATCATGGCAGTCATGCCGAATTGCCCGGTCTCCGGAAAAGCCCTGGACGACATGATTGCGGCATGTGCGTTCGAACATGGGCTGGGGGTGCTGTTCGATCGACCTGACGCATGAAGGCCTGAACGCCATGAATCCCGATGTCAAAATCGTACAGTGCTGTCCTGTACGTACGAATTCAACGCTGTTCCTGAGACCGCTCGCGACGACATAACCAACCAGCCGGAGCAGGCACGCCGAGATATTTTTTTCATTTCCGAAACAATGACGGCCGCTTGACGGAAGATTCGAGAGGCAGGAGGTGGATGGCCTGTCTGCCGCCCAGGACAACGCCATGGCTTCGGCCAAGGAAACCCTGGCCGAGGGTCTGCTCAGCGGCAGCCCAGTCCTGACAGGTCTTTCCTTCGAAATCTGCGAGGAGAACCGGAAGCTGCTTTTCCGATTTCCCTTCTCGGAAGCTGCCGAAAAGGCTGGCGCTCGACCTTGATCGCCCAAGACCCCGCAATGCGGGCGAGCTTTGATCGAGCCTGGCTGAAAAACCGCATCTCGCGGCAAGACGGTCGTTGGTGCAAATCAGCACCATAGGCAAATTAGTAGCATAGCTGCCGGCACAAAGCAAGAACAAACATGGCTTGCCTTGCCGAAAGGGCGTACGTTTCAGGAACTCGAGGGCAGGCCCGGGTGGGGGGCGCCAAGCGACATTGCGGTTTCCAACCGATGTGTCGATCTGTCGGGCTGGTGTTCGTCAGCTTCCCGAAACGTCTTCGCAGGATGCTGTGATCAGGAGTTCCTTTCTCCCGCGGTTACGTTTACAGGACGTTCTGGACAGTGTCGTTTGCGCGCCAGCAACTGGTCCGGGGCCAAGGCCCAGCGCACAGTCGTCCTCCGTCAAGGAAACCAGTCCGGCGCCGCTTTTGGAGAACAATGATTTGTGGTGGTCAAATAAGCAAAAGAGATTCAAGGGAACGTGGGACGACCGACTGGACGGCCTATTCTCAGCAGAGGTCGACTACGCCGGGAAGTCCATTCTCGATGTTGGCTGCAACATGGGTGTTGTCGCCTATGAGATATCCAAGCTAGGACCAAGTTCGATCCATGGGATCGACATTCTCAAGCCGCATATCGAGACGGCCAGGATGATCTTCCTGGGTTGTCCGGTTCAAAGCCGGTTCGATTGTCTCGATCTTGGCAGCCGGAAGCTGCAAAATGTTCTCCAACCGCAGTATGACATCGTCATGCTGCTGGCGGTCTACCATCACATGCAGTGGAGCCTCGGCGCGGACAAGGCGCGACGCGTGCTGTGCGATATCGCCAGGCGTGCTCAAACGATCGTTGCCCGCGTTCCTCCTGGCAAGGATAGAGAGATGATCGCGGTGCTTTCGGATGTGGGCTTTTCAATCAAAAGCAATCACACCTCGCCTCTTGGAAGCCATCTCATGGTCCTCGCGAAACACTGACCGGGCATAGCGCGGCCGACGGCGAATGGCGCAAGAGCCGCGTGGCTGGGTCCGCTATGCTCGTATGCGAGGAACCGACGGTCGTAAGCCGATGACGTGCAAGGATCCGGTTCGGCATTGACTGCGGTCGGGAACGAAGCCACAGACAGGTGATCGAAACCGTTTCGCGCTTCAAGACAACACGAAGACCGGACGGGATCGCAACGGGCGGCGACGAGATGATTGCAAAGAAACGAGTGTCAACGGGCCCAGCATATCCGCTGATCAAGCGTCTGATTGGCGAAAATCTGCCGCCGCACAAGATGCTGTATGTGACAGGTTTGCTGTGCTCGATCGCTGCTGCTGCGGCGACCGGGGCGGCGGCCTGGATCATGAAAGTCATGATCAACACCATCTATGTCGAGCGAGACGCTGCCGCTGTATCGGGTATCAGCGTCGTCATCATCGGCATTTTCCTGGTCAAGGGCATAGCTGCCTACTGCCAGACCATCACCACGGGCAAGATTCGCCGGGCTATCGTTTCAGACCTTCAAAACCGTCAATTTTCCCGAATGGTGTATTTCGACATCAGCCGTTTCGCGAACCAGCATCCGGCAAAATTTATCTCCAAGATCATGTTCAACGCGCGCGCCGGGGCGACCGTTATTCTCACCCTCACGAGCAGCGCCGTCTCTGATCTGCTGACCCTGATTGCCTTGGCCAGCGTCATGGTCAAGCAGGACCCGGTAATGTCGCTGATATCCGTGGCGGTTCTGCCGATGCTGTTCCTATCGGTCGGCGCGATAACCAGGAAGCTCAAGGCGCTGGCGAGGGGCGAGACGGAATTGGCCGCACAGGTCCAGTCGATCGGCACGGAAGCCGTCGAAGGCATCCGCACCATCAAGTCCTTCCAGCTCGAGGACAAGGCGGTTGCCAGCTTTGCAAAGGCCGTCCGCAAGATGGAAAGACGTGGCATCCAGATCAACCGGACGTCAGCATTGATGAGCCCATTGATGGAGACCGGCGGCGGCGTGATCATCGGGCTTTTCGTTATGTACGCCAGCTGGCAGACCCTCGGCAACGGCAAGACGCCCGGCGAATTCATGGCCTTCATTACCGCGTTCCTGCTTGCCTATGAGCCTGCCAAGCGGTTGGCCCGGGTCAACGTCGACATCCAGAAGCAAATGGTCGCCGTCGAGCAGATGTATGATTTGATCGACACGCCCGAGCAGCGGCGACTTGCAATCGCGGGCGAGCGCCTGGCCGATGTCGATGGTGGTATCCGCTTTGAAGATGTGGCCTTCTCCTATGACGGCAACAGCCCGGCGCTGGAGGGTGTTTCCTTCGACGTGCGACCTCGTGAGAAGCTGGCGATCGTCGGCCGCTCCGGCGCCGGCAAGACCACCATCGTCAATCTGATCCTGCGCCTGATGGAGCCGGACAAGGGCAGGATCCTGATCGACGGAAAGGACATTTCGAAGATCAGCCTGGCCGACGTTCGCGATAACATCGCACTGGTGTCACAGGACGTCTTCCTGTTCGAAGGCTCGATCCGCGACAACATTCGCGACGGCCGCCCGAACGCCACGGATCAGGAAATCGAGTCCGCTGCGAACCTCGCCCGGGTCACCAGCTTTGCTTCGGCGCTCGAAAACGGGCTCGACACGCTTGTCGGGCCGAGCGGCACCAATCTGTCGGGCGGGCAGAAACAGCGCGTCGCCATCGCACGCGCCCTGCTCAAGAATGCTGCGGTAATCGTCTATGATGAAGCGACATCGGCGCTTGACGGTGAAAACGAACGGGCAGTCATGGAGGCAGCCTTCGACAACACATTTCAGCGCACAGTGATCTGCATTGCGCACAGGCTGTCTACAATCAAGGCGGCCGATCGTATTCTCGTGTTTGACGCCGGACAGCTTGTCGATGCTGGAACGCATGACCAGCTTGCCAAGCACAGCGAGATATATCGTTCGATATTCCACCTGGAGACGCCCGATCCGATGGTCGAAAGCGGCAAAAAGCTGCGGCAGAGCGTATTGCGCTGAAGGCCGATGACCAGCTTTTATCACGGTTCCTATGTCCGGTATGTGATTGGTGGACTGGGCCTTCAGGTGCGCCGGTACAAAAAGGCGGTGCGCAGGTTGTTTTCCGGCCCCAAGCAGCCGCGGTCCATTCTTGAGCTGCAAGCCAAGGTTGAGGCCCTGATCGTTCGCAGGGACTGGAAAGGCCTTGAAGCCGGTACCAATGAGACAGCTGTCGCGGCCGATCATAATCGCGACCCGGAGCTGATGCAGAAGGCGGGCCAGGCATTCGAACGGCTTGGCAACTTTGCGCGGGCAGCTGAGCTTCGGCTTTCCGCTCGCCGGCTGCGGAAAGGGAAAAGCGCGAACGAGTGGACCGGCGAGAATCTCGGATCGGATACACTGCTGATCGACCTTGTGGAGGATGACCCGCGCAGCCTTGGCCGGGTTATCCGCCACGCGCGACTGGCCGGCGCTGCCGCTGCCTATGCGCAAAGCGCAACAATCCGGGTCGAGCCGCGCCTGGTACCAATTCTGCAGCGAACGTTCCCGAAGGCGACCGTGGTCCCGGCGCAGCGGGATGTGGTCGCCAACAAACGTGCGACTTTCGAAGATCTCGCCTGGGTGTTCGGACGCGATGCCGAAAAGCTTGCTGCCGACTTTGTGCCGCTGCGGGCAGATCCTGAACACGTCGAGACATTCCGTAAGCGCTATCGCTCGATGACGGATCTGCCGCTGGTCGGCCTCTCCTGGGGCAGCAAATCCCACACCAAGGACGTGCCTGATTTTCCTGAATGGGCACGGTTCATCGCCCAGACACAAGCGACATTCGTTTCGCTCCAGTACGGACAGATCAAGCCGGCTTTGCGGCGCCTTCGCGACGGCAATGACGCGCGTCTGATCTTTGACGACGGCGTCGACCAGATGGTCGACATGGACCGTTTCGCGGCACAGGTCGCCGCACTCGATGCTGTCGTGACGATCAGCAATACGGCAGCCCATCTTGCCGGAGCCCTTGGCGTGCCGACTGTTTTCCTGATCGACGATAATTTTCAGACGGCATGGCCGGTGACCGGCGACCGGACACCCTGGTATCCGAAGGGCATTGTCATTCGCAAGGAGGGGCGCACTTGGTCGCTGGTGCTCGACGAGGCCGGCCGGCGGCTCTCATCGATCCTGACGACGCTTTCCGACTCTGCCCGAGGACGATAGAACATCGCCGTGCAGAACAGACGAACCATCCTTCAGAAAGCAAGAACCGCCGATCTGCGCCCGCAGGGCGCCGGCGGCAAGCGGCTGCAGAAGGTTCTCGAGCGGGCAAAGGAACTTCTTAGACGTCCCTCGCGCCACGCCGACGAAAGTGCCGAAAGGCATATGAGGCTGATGGAGGAAAGCGTGCAGCGTGGTGACTGGCAAACTGCTCGCGACCATGCACTGGCGCTTGGCGCGCTTGGTGAGCAGCTTGGCGACCTCGGCCTGATCAAGAAAGCGGGGCGCGGACTGAGGCGTCTCGACGGAGGAAATCGCATCTGGCAGTTGATGGCGGCGAGCAAGCAGCGCGGCAGACCCGATTGGGATGGCAGTGATCTTGCGGGTCGCACGCTTCTAGTCGATCGTCGCGAAGGCGACCTGGCAATCTTTTTCCAGTTCGCGTCGCTGCTTGGTCCAGTCGTCGCGGCTGCCGGTCGATGCATCGTCTTCGTCGAGCCGCGACTGGCACCGCTTTATCGCAGAACATATCCTGCGCTCGATGTCAGGATTGAAGGGGAAGAGGACATGGCGGCAGTGGACGCCGATGTCGTTGCCGGTTTCGAGACACTCGCAAAGCATTTCTGGCCGGACGACCCGGCGGCACGCGCGCCCTTCGTTCCGTTGGAGCCGGACCGCCGACTGGTTGCCGAGCTGCGCGGCACCTATCTCGATGGCGGCCCAGGTCCCCTGATCGGATTTGCCTGGGGAAGCCTCAACAAGAGCAAGGATCTGCCGGCCCTGGACGACTGGCGGACGCTGTTCGCCAGCCTGCCGGGGCGCCTCGTCAGCTTGCAATATGGCGATGTCGGGCCGGCCCTCTCCGAGTTCGAGCGCCACGCGCCGGGCCGCATCATCCATGACGCTTCCGTCGATCAGTTGACGGACATGGACCGCTTTGCCGCCCAAATCGCGGCGCTCGACGCAGTGGTGACGATCAGCAATACCGGTGCCAATCTGGCCGGAGCGCTCGGCGTGCCGACGGTTGTCATGCTCGACGACGGGTTTCGACTGTCCTGGCCTGCCTTCGGCGAGACCGTCGCCGCATATCCGAGCGTTCGACTGGTCCGAAAAGGCGGCCGAGCCTGGGCGTCGGCAGTGCAGGAAGCAGGCGGACGCGTCATGCAGATCATCGGCGGAGCTGGCGATGGAAGGTAGCCTACTTCTCGGCCGGTTGCGCCGCGCTGTCGCGCTTGCAGGCTACAAATACAAGGTCTGGTTCCGACGTCACCGGCGGCAGCTCTTCCTTCGCTGGCGTGACGGCGACATTGCCGATCAGATGGCGGATTATCGGCGAAGCGTCGAGTCCCGCGATTGGCCGGCGGCACTGCCGAAAGCCCTGGCTCTTGGATCCATTGCGAAGTCGAGGGGCGAGGTCCACCTGATCGACGAGCTCAGCAAGGCGCTGATGCGGATGGGCGCCTATGGCGCAGCCGCCGAACTCAGGATTGCACGACGCCACATCGTCAACGGCCGCGTCGATGGCGAGTGGCTGGGCCAGGATATTTCTGGCCAGACACTGCTGATCGATCTGATGGAAACCGAAAAGCAGGGTCTGGCCACCGCGATCCATCATGCGAGCTCCGTCGGCTGTGCCCTGGCGCGCGCCGCCCGTTCGATCGTCCTCGTCGAGCGCCGCCTGGTACCGCTCTTTCAGCGCACTTTTCCGACTGCCGATGTGCGGCCGGTCGGCGCTGGCGGCAAGGCCGTCTATGCCGAGGCGCAGGCCTTCGCCGGCGTCCAGCATCTGACTGCCGTTTTCGAAACCGACGAGGCGACGATCCGCGAGCATTTCGTGCCCCTTAAGCCGGATCCGGCCCGGGTCGCTGAACTTCGCGCCCGCTACCGGAAGGAAGGACGACCGCTGGTCGGTATCGCATGGGGCAGCTCCAATCCCGGCAAGGACCTGCCGCCGTTGTCCGCCTGGTGTAACCTGATCGGCCGACCGGACCTCCGGTTCGTCTCGCTGCAATACGGTCAGATCGACACCGACCTGAAAGTTCTGACCAACGGTGAGCCGGAGCGCATTCTTCATGACAGATCGGTCGATCAACTCGTCGACATGGACCTTTTCGCCGCTCAGGTTGCCGCGATGGACGCCGTGGTGACCATCAGCAATACCGGAGCGCATCTGGCCGGCGCGCTCGGCATCCCCTCGGTTTTCATTCTGGGCGACGGCTTCAAGCGCTCCTGGCCGGTCGAGGGCGACCGCACGCCCTACTATCCATCGGCCGTGCTGGTCTCGAAACGGGAACGCCCCTGGTCCGTGGTGATGAGCGAGGCCGAGGCCATCCTGGCGCCATGGATCACAAAAGTGAGTGGCTAGTGCATGTCGTCCGAAAGCGCGTCACTGAATACGCATCGACGCGATCCGCATTAAGCGTTCGGCCGACGGATCGCTGAATGGAGCGCCCGTGTCGAACACTCGTCGCAACAGGCCAAAAAACATAAGGCATTCCGAACCGGGATATAGTAAAGGCCAATTCGCCCCGCAGAGGATCGCAATTCTTGCCGGCATTTCTGCCTTGTGTTCGAATCAGCCGTAGGCTTAGGCGCCCAGTAATGGGGTTGGTCTGGCCGGCAGCGGTTCGGGCGCCAGCTCTGATAATCTAAAGGAGGTCTCTCCCATGTCCTTTCTAAAATTTTTCCAGGCCAAAGCGCCGGCTCTTCCTCTTATCGTATCCTTTCCAAAATCAGGGCGCACGTGGCTGCGTGTCATGCTGGACGATCTCGGGGTTGAAGTTCAATACATTCACGACGGAACCGACCACAAGTTACTTCGACCAAAATCGAGCCTCAAGGAGAATAAATCTCGATACAAGAAGAGAAGAACAATAATGCTTGTTCGCGACCCAAGAGATACGGTGGTCTCAGGGTACTTTCAGGTTCAGAAGCGCCACATGCTTCCAGCCGGATCGTTCAGTGATTTTATCAGAAGCGACAATCATGGGATTGAAAAGATCATCAGGTTCAATCTGCAATGGTTCGCAGCCATGCCCCGGATGCGCGAAATCCGGTATCTTCAATATGAAGATATGCATCGGGATACGGCTGGTGTCCTTCGCGCGATCCTTGGATTCCTGAACCAGCAGGCTGACGATCAGACGCTTGTCGACGTGGCGAACAACCGAACCTTCGACAAGATGAAAGTGAGTGAATCGACCGGTGATCTGTCCGATCGATACGGCAAGATATTACAGCCGCGCGATGCGAATGATCCCGAAAGCTTCAAGGTGCGCAAGGGTAAGATAGGCGGTTACGGCGAATATCTTTCCGAGAACGACGTGGCCTATTGTAACGAGCAGTTGGCCAAGTTCGAATATTGGGAGAAGCTGGACAAGGTCTTTAGCACGAACGGCTTGTGCTATGCTCGCGTCGATAACCGCGCCCGGGTCGCCTTGGGTTAGGGGGCATTGCCGACATGGTGATGCGGACCGGATTCATTTGCGGCTGCGGCCATAGCGGGACGACGTTGATTGCAACGATCCTTGCGTCGCATCCTGACGTCTACCTGCCGCTCCAGGAAACCAACATTTTCTTCAAGTGGACGCCACTGGCCGTGTTCCGCTTCTGGAAACTGAAGCGGGCGGCGCGCGAGGCTGGAAAGAACGTGCTGCTTGAAAAGACACCGCGGCATATCCGCCGTGTGGCCCGCATCCGCCGGCTCGTACCCGGCGCGCGTTTCATCATGCCGGTGCGAGATGGGCGCGACGTCGTGGCGTCGCTGACCAAACGACTTGACGACCCAAAGGAGGCTCTCGACCGCTGGATCAACGATAATGCGCTGGTTCTCGCGGAACGGGGAAAGCCGGATGTGCTGATCTATCGCTATGAGGATCTGGTCGAGAATCCGGCCAAAGTCGTCGAGCAGATATGCGGCTTTCTTGATGTGACCTTCAGCCCGGATCTCCTCGACTACCACAAGAACCCGCAGCAATGGTTCAAGCCGACCGACGCCAGCGTCGAGACGCCACACGAGGTGCTCCGGAACCAACAGGTCAATCAGCCAATCTATGACGGGAGCGGGAGATGGCGCTCCGAACTTGGAAACGCCGAGTTACAGGACCTGGTACAAGGACGAGGTGCCCAGCTCATGAAAGCGTTCGGTTATGCATGATGTTGGTTCGGCATCTGCTGGAGTGCCGTCTACCAATCAATTTTGTCGATCAAACCCGTTTGGAACAGGCTGTGAGCGCCTTCGTACAGCATTGACTGTTCGCTCATCGCGCTGAGAGCGGCTTTACTGCTCGATACCTCATGATACTGGCGATATTTGGAAGCGCCGTTCCAATACTGACCTTCCGCCACCGCGACCTGCGCCTTGTCGTTGAAATCGGCGAAGAACTTGAAATGAAGCAGGCCGGCCAATCCCTTTATATAGTTTCGCCAGTAGGGCAGCGGTGCGTGAATCGACGTAAAAATCGTCTGGCGATCAATATATATCAGAGGAAACTTGGTCAACTTGTGCTGCCTGGCGAAAAGCCGGGTCCTCGGGCCGCCTGTGATCTTCAGATGCCGGGGGCTCCTCGTCACCTCATAGCCGCTGCCGTCGAAATGGTCCGCAACCTGCCATGGCGGCACGATGGGATCGAAGGGTACGTCCCAGATGTTTCCGCTCGGATACATGTCGATCATCGGCGCCAGCAGGCGTGTCATTCCGCGCCGCTTGAGCCAGGCGGCCATCGCGCCGAGCGGATTCTGATCCATGCCGTCATAGACAAGATATTCGTCCGCATCGACGGTCAGATACCAGCGAGGCTGACCATAAATCTGCACAAGACGCTGCCGCCAAAGGTTTCCCAGGTCCGACTGAGAATAGGTGAGCGGCGAGCTGAATAGATCGACATCTGGCTGCTCGGCCAGAAGCTCAGCTGTTCCGTCGGTCGAGCGATCATCAAGGACGGCGAATCTGGTGACGCCGAGCTCGCGATAGTGCTTCAGGAACGGGCGTAGCCTGTCCGCCTCGTTGCGGATGACGAGGATCAAAGGCAGGTCATTCACTTTAAGAGGCGTTATCGGCCGCAGCGATGACACTTCTGCCCGCCTTCCGAAGGCGTGTCTCAGCCGATATATGGCGGTGTCGGTAATCGTCCGGCGGACAATGGCGGGCCAGGTTGCTTTGCTCAAGCCGTCGATTCCCCCTCATAGCGGTCACTACCCGGCTGGAGCTGGCGCTGATCCGCTGTTTGCTGTTAATTTCTACATGCAGCACCGTCAGGCAAATCGCAAGCAGTCGCGGACAATGGACACAGGCCTGTTCTGAGTTCCGCGACTGAGCTTTCCAACTGTTGCCGATGCGCGCTGGCCTCTATAGACATCGTTAGATGGCAACAAGGCCGGAGCCCCGACCCCATGCACGCCGGCATTCGTGGCATCGAAAATCAATTCGACAGGCCGATCCTGTTCGTGCGCCAGCGTTATGCGCCCTTTGGGGGCGGCGAGATCATGCTGGAAAACATCATGGCCGCATTTGCCGCGCGTCAGCGGCCGGTGGCCGTGCTCTCGGGTGACTGGCCGCGCTATGAAGGCGTAGAATTCATCCATTGCGCCGGCCGCCGCTTTCCGCGTTCGCTGCGGGCGGCGTCCTTTGCTCAAGCCGCCTGCCGCAAGATCGCCGAGATGCCACCGGCGCTGGTGCAGAGCAACGATCGCCTCCCGTGCTGCGATGTTTTCCGGGCCGGGGAGGGCGTTCATGCCGCCTATCTTGCCGAACGGCGGCGTTTCGAGACGCGGCTCGGCAGGGCGGCAATGGCGCTGAGCCCCTTTCACCGCCAGACGCTGCGCCTCGAGCGCGCAACCTATGCCAGTCCACGGCTCAAAGCTGTGATAGCGATTTCGAAGATGGTCGCCGAGGACATTGTCCGTCACTATGATTATCCGGCCGAAAATGTGCACCATATTCCCAACGGGGTGGATCTCGACCGCTTCAATCCGCAACTGCGCCAACAGCATCGGGCCGCGGTCCGCGCGCAGCTCGACGTCGACGAAAACAGGCCGGTCGTCCTGTTTGTCGGCTCGGGCTTTGCGCGAAAAGGACTGCTTGCACTGATGAAGGCTGTCGCCAGGCTCGATGGCGAGCCGGAATTGTGGGTCATCGGCCATGATTCGCGCGCCAACGCCTTCAGGCAGGCCGGTAACAGGCTCGGTCTCGGCGCACGGCTCAAGATGCTGGGGCCGCAGAAAGACATGCTGCCGTGGTACGGCGCGGCCGAGATTGCCGTGCTGCCTTCCATCTATGATCCTTTCGGCACAGTGGTCATCGAAGCGATGGCCAGCGGCTTGCCCGCCGTGGTAAGCACCGGCTGTGGAGCGCGCGAGCTTGTCGAGCGGTTCGAGCCGACGCTCGTTTGCGATGCGGCCAGCGAACGTGACCTCGCAGCAGCGCTCGCCCACGCGCTGCAGTTGGCGTCACGACCTGAAACCGGAACCCGGGTGAGAGCGGCGGCCGAACACTATGATTTCAATGTCATGATCAAGCGAATGATGGCGTTGTATGAAAGCCTTGATCTGAAATGATTTTCGACTTTGTTGAATTAGGTTAGTACCCTCAATGTGCTAACGGGCCGGGAGCCGATGCTGCAGATGCATTCGAATGACAGTGGCAGCTTTGATGCCGGAACCTTCTGACCGTGCCGGCGCTCTCGGTCATTATCATCACCCGCAACGAGGAGGCGTCCATCGCGCGCTGCCTTCGCTCGGTGGATTTTGCAGACGAAATCATCGTTCTCGACAATGACAGCAGCGACAGCACCAGGGAGATTGCCGGTGACTTGGGGGCCAAGGTTTTGATGACCCTTGATTGGCCCGGTTTCGGCGCGCAAAAAAACCGTGCGCTGGCCGCGACAACGGGCGATTGGATCCTCTCGCTGGATGCCGATGAGTGGGTGGAGGCGCCGCTCGGCACGGAAATCAGGGCCGCAATCGCCGACCCAAAAGCCTATGACGGCTTCGAAATACCGAGAAGATCGCGCTTTTGCGGGCACATTGTCCGCCATAGTGGCTGGTCGCCCGATCTGGTGCTCAGGCTCTTCCGTCGCCGCTCCGGGCGCTTCAGCGACGACACCGTGCACGAGAAAGTAGTGTTGAACGGAAAGGTCGGGCGATTGTCCCAGCCGATCGAGCACGACTCGATCACCGACCTGGCAGATGCCCACGACAAGATCGGCCGGTACGCAGAAGCATCCGCCGCGCAGCTGCTTGCCGAGGGCAAAAAAAGCTCGATAGGCAAGGCAGTTTTGCGTTCCGTCTGGGCCTATGTGCGCAGCTATATTTTCCGGCTGGGATTTCTGGACGGTTCCATTGGTGCGATGGTGGCTGCGTATTCGGCCAGCTACACCTATCAGAAATGGGCGCGTGTCGCATTGGGAATGCGAGGCCAGGTCCACCCAAAAAAGCAAGGCTGAGGCCAGGACAAATCTGTGAGAAACCGGCTCGGTTGACCGCAATTGTTGCCGAGCCATCGCCAACTAGTTAGTGTACGACCGTTAAAATCGAAAGCCAGGGTAGTGAATATGACTGATGCGTTTAGGGTATTTATCGGATGGGACAGCCGTGAGCCGATCGCGTACGACGTCGCGCGACACTCGCTGCTCAAACATGCGTCGGCGCCTGTCTCCGTCATTCCGATCAAACAAGACGAGATGCGTGCCCGCAGGCTGTATTGGCGGGAAAAAGATCCACTCGCCTCGACGGAGTTCACCTACACGCGCTTCCTCACGCCTTTTCTCGCCGACTACACGGGTTGGGCCCTGTTTTGTGATTGCGATTTTCTGTGGCTTGGTGACGTCGCAGGCCTGCTGAAATATACGGACTCGGACAAGGCGGTCTATTGCGTCCAGCATGACTATACGCCGAAGGCCACAACCAAGATGGATGGCGTGGTCCAGACATCCTATCCTCGGAAAAACTGGTCGTCGCTGATGCTGTTCAATTGCGCGCATCCTTCGGTCAAATCGCTCACGCCAGAGGTCGTGAATCAGGAAAGTGGCGCCTATCTTCACCGAATGCAGTGGGTTGCCGACAAAGATTTGGGTTCATTGCCGGTAGAGTGGAATTGGCTCGAAGGCTGGAACGAAAAGCCTGCTGTCGGCACACCTAAGGCGGTCCACTATACGAGCGGCGGCCCGTGGTTTGCCGAGTGGCAGAATGTCGACTATGCCGACTTGTGGATAGCAGAACGCGACGAGTTCCTGGCTTCCGATCAGGCAGAATCTTCTCAGAGCGCAGTTCGATAAGAGCATCGTGTTTGGCTGGTGACCTGGGCGCTTCCGAATTGGCATCGGCGTCGGCAACAACGCGTGGTGCCGCCTCGGGGCGGGACCGGGGCAGATTGCGCCTAGGAATCTGGCGGTTCCGGCTGGGGAAGCATGACGCGCTGAGATAAGGATCAGCCCGCGGCAATATGATCGGTTTGGGGTCCGTCAGCTCTTTCATCGGCCTAGCTGGCACGCGAAAGTCGACCATGTCGTCACTGCGAAGACGCCTCGATCGTTTCCTGGAAAACCGCGGGCCTAAAATACCGCGGCTGCGGCTGAACCATGTCGAGCGCCTGGCGCTGGTCCGTCGCCATGGTGATTTTTCCCTTGCCTATTCGACCGCCGTGCAGAAGGGGCTTCACTACTTCGGCGATGCCCAGGGCTACATCGCTTACGGAACCAAAACGCGACATCACTTCGCGCTCGGTGATCCAATGGCTGCCCCGGCCGATCGGCGCGACTATATCGAACGTTTCATCGAGGTTGCCGGCAGCCCGTGGTTCGTGCAGATCGGCGAACAGACGGCGCACGTGCTTGCCGGACTTGGCTATCAGGTCAACCGCCTCGGCGTCGACACCAGGCTTGTCCTGCCCGGCCACGACTTTTCCGGAAAGCGTAATGAGACAGTGCGTTATTCCGAACGCTGGCTCTTGAGGAAGGGGTTTTCCTTCGCGGAGGACAATGGGACCGTCTTCCTCGACGAGATTGCCAGGCTCTCCCAGAATTGGCGGGCCGACCGCATCGTCAAGCGCTGGGAGATGAGGTTTCTCAACAGGCCTTTTGCCGATCACCTTGGCGTCGATATGCGCCGTTTCGTCCTGCACGGTCCGGATGGAGAACTCGTGGCCTTGCTGGATTTCGATCCGCTGTTCAGCGACGGCAAGGTCATCGGCTACACCACCTCGTTCAAGCGCAAGCACATCGATGCCTCGGCGCATGCCGAGATCGGCCTGACCAAATTCGCGGTCGACCGCTTTCGCGACGAAGGTGTTTCCGTGGTCACCCTCGGCCTGTCGCCGCTTGTCGAAACCGGACCTAGCGGGTTTGCCGAAAGCGATTTCTGGCGGCGCGCCTTCCAGCGTGCCTATGACTCGCCGTGGGTCAATCGCACCCGCTTCAACCTGCAGGGGCAGGCGGCCTTCAAGCGCCGGTTCCATGGTGTCGAAGAACCGACCTATCTCGCCTTTCGCAAAGGGACCTTTTTCGAAGCGCTTTCTTTGCTCCGGCTGATCAGGGCCGTCTAGTGCCTGGAGATGAGGGCTCGTCGTGTCCCAGCATGGTCGACCTCACACCGGCCAGGCTTGGTTGTTTAGGTGGGAAAGGAAAGCCGTGTCGGGAAGCAAAAGACCGGCTGCGAAGCGCCGGCCTATTCTGCTGCGTCCCCCAGTCCCGCCGGCTACTTTTGGCAGCCCGAGAACGGCTCCGCATCAGCGCGCGCCAAGGGGCGGATTCACGGTTGCTGCTGCGTACCGCCAGGAATAACGAGAGTACCTTGGCCCGGCCTTGAGTATCTGAAGCCTACGAAGAACAAAGCAACGATGATCAAACAAATGACAATGACCGCGACGACGCTGCCAGGATGGTGTCCGGTATCTGGCGGTTGGACCATTGCCTCCCCGTATGGCTATCGCCGCTGACCTTCTTCATCTTCCAACCGAGCATGACGACTGTCAATGGATACAGGAGCTACCCCCGCCATCCAATCAGCGGCCGGTAGTGTCGAACACGTTACGCGCTTGCCGACCGAAGCTGATGATGGACCGAACCGCAGCTTGCTCCCAAGCACGCTTGCGGCGGATTTCGCCCTGGATTTCCTCGCGCAGCTTCTTGTCGAGCGCCGACAATGGCTCGTCCATCGGCGTCCGGCCGGCGGCGAACCCGCAGCGGAAAAGCGGTCGCCGACATGCTGGCCCTGGTGCGGCTCGAAAGCTTCGCCGGGCGCCGTGTAGCGCTGGAAGACCATGCCGATGTTGCGCTTGTACGAAGGCACTGCAAGCAGTGATTTTCCTTCCAGCAAGACATCGCCGGAAGTCGGGTCCTGAAAGCCGGCGATCACCGAAATCATGGATGCAATCCGGTCGCGCAAGCCGGACGGGGCGGCGGCGGCGCGGCGGCATGTCGAATCCGCGTGGCAGATCGCCCGCAACACGCATCGCTTTGGCTGACTGGTATGCCCCCGGCGGTGCATCGTTCCACGGCAGGCATCTAACTGGTGCGTACGGTGACATTGTGACATGCCAATTTGCTTTCAGTTGCGGCGGCAAAATCGTATATCGGGTTAGTTAGGTGTGTATCTCTTGCCAAATTGCTCTGTCATTCGAACGGAGTATCGGACGGACTGAGACAGAGAACTAGTAAAATGAATATGTTACGCCACAAAGTTGCCGTGGCGCCCATGATGGACTGGACGGACCGGCACTGCCGGTTCTTCCATCGCCAGCTGACGCGCGAGGCGCTGCTCTACACCGAGATGGTGGTGGCCGATGCGGTCATCCACGGCGCACGCGAGCGGCTGCTTGGCTTCGACGACAGCGAACATCCGGTGGCGCTGCAACTCGGCGGCGCCGATCCGGGAAAGCTGGCCGAGGCGGCGCGCATCGGCGAAGCCTTCGGCTATGATGAAATCAACCTCAATGTCGGCTGCCCGTCCGACCGCGTCCAGTCGGGCACCTTCGGAGCCTGCCTGATGAAGGCGCCTGTGCTCGTCGCAGATTGCGTTGCGGCGATGAAGGCGGCGGTGAAAATACCGGTTACCGTCAAGTGCCGCATCGGCGTCGATGAGCAGGATCCGGAACCGGCGCTCGATGCGTTGGCCGACGGTGTTTTCGCGGCCGGCGCCGACGCGCTGTGGGTGCACGCCCGCAAGGCCTGGCTGGAAGGACTGAGCCCAAAGGAAAATCGTGACATCCCCCCGCTCGACTATGACCGCGTCTATCGGCTGAAAGCCAGAAAACAAAACAAATTCATCGGCATCAACGGCGGCATTCAATCTCTCGCAGAGGCGCTGACGCATCTCGACCATGTCGATGGCGCCATGCTCGGCCGCGCCGCCTATCACACGCCAGGGATACTGACCGGCATCGATGCCGCGTTTTACGGCAGCACAGCTGAGTCGTTCGATTTTGCCGCGCTGATCGATGCCATGGCGGATTACGCGTCACGCCATATCGAGCAGGGCGGACGCCTCGGGCATGTCACCCGGCACATGGTCGGGCTGTTTCACGGCCTGCCCGGTGCACGCCGCTACCGGCAGATCCTCTCCACCGAGGCGACACGGCCGGGTGCCGGACCGGAGGTGCTGAAGTCAGCCTTCGCCGAGGTCGATTTCGGCAGGACCGCAGAGGCGGCCTGAGCAAATTCAATCCCGCAAGATCATGCGGTCGCCGCGCACGTCGAAGCCCGATAGCGAGCTAATGAAATTCATGCCGAGCAGGCTCTGACCGAGGGTGCCGGGTGCGGCGATCATGATGGGCATGTCCTTGCGCACGATGCCGCCGATCGACAGTTCGTCGCTTCGCACCGACGCTGCGCGCGTCATGCCGTTGGCGGTCGAGATCGGGATGGTGAAGTGGAGAGCCGCCGAATTGAACCCGGCCGCCAGAGCGTCCTCGGCGGTCAGCACTGTGCTGGTCGCGCCGGTATCGACAACCGTCAGGATCGGCGTGCCGTTGATCGTGACGCGCGCTTCGAAATGGCCGCTGCCGGCCTTGTCCAGGGTGACGGTGGCATGGCCTTCTTCCACGCCCAGCGCCAGCGGACTGCCGGGAACAAGGCCGGCGGTGACGCGGCTGGCGAAATCCTGCAACTCATAGCGGTACTGATAGCCGGCGATCAGCGCCAGCACGATGGCGCCCCAGGCGCCGAGGCTGCGGGCCATGGTGCCCAACGGCCTGCCCGATCTGAGCAGGCCGGCGCCGACGAGTGCCGCTAAAGCGCCAAGCCAGATCAACTGGCTGAAATCGTAATTCTCAATGCCGAATGTACTGCCGGCGGAATCGTTGAGCATGAGCAGGAGTACACCCGCCCCGATCGCGACGATCAGAATCCACAGCAGTCGGTTCATCTCTGCGGCCGGTTCACGAGAGGGCGTCGCGTTCGCGTGCCATGCGGCTGCGACGCGTTTCCCGGCGGGGGCGTCGCTCGACCGTTTCCAGCCTTGCCGGCAGCTCGGCCATCACGCTGCGGCGGGTTTGCGGGGTCATGTCGATCCAGGCTGCGATTTCCTCGCGCGTGCGCCCGCAACCGAAACAGAAGCCGGTTTTCATGTCGATCGAGCAGACCAGGATGCACGGGGATTCAATGGCCGTCATAAGGATTTCCTTGGGCTAGCCTCCACATGGTGCAACGACAAAGTCAATGCAAGCCCTCCGGGATGCGCCGCCAACGGGTGCGTTCGCGTCAATACCTCGAAGTTGTGCCAAGGTTGTGCCGGCCCGCCAAGGCGGCTATGCCGCTCCCCAATTCACAGGATGATTGCCATCGACATGACCAGCGCACTGCCTTTCGACGATTTTCGCGACCTCCTGGTGAGCCTGCCGCCGGCAGATATGGTTGCGAACACCCGCGTTCGCCAGTTGTTTGCCAAGGCAGACAAGCCCGAAGACTCGCTTGGCCGTATCGAGGACATCGCCGCCTGGCTCGCCGGCTGGAGCGGTCGCGCGCCGCCGGTGGTGACGCGACCATTGGTGGCGATCTTTGCCGGCAATCATGGCGTCACCCGCCACGGCATTTCGCCGCGCCCCGCCGCCGCTACGGCAAATGCAGTCGAGCTCTGCGCCGCCGGCGGTGCAGCGATCAACCAGATCTGCATCGCCAACGATCTCGGCTTGAAGGTGTTCGATCTGGCTCTGCACATTCCGACAGCCGACATCACCGAGGATGCGGCACTGGACGAGCGCGGTTGCGCCGCCACCATGGCCTTCGGCATGGAGGCGATTGCCGGCGGCACCGACCTGCTTTGCCTTGGCGACCTCGGCGTTGGCAATTCGACTGTCGCCGCGGCCCTTTGCACCGCACTGTTCGGCGGCACCGGCGCCGACTGGGTCGGCCCCGGATCAGGGGCCGACGCAGCGATGCAAAGGCGCAAGGCGGAGGTGGTCGATGCCGCGGTCGCGTTTCACGGCGCGAGCCTCAAGGACCCGCTGGAAGCGCTGCGCCGGGTCGGTGGACGGGAATTCGCAGCGATCTGCGGCGCCATTCTGGCGGCGCGGATGCAGAAGATCCCGGTGCTGCTCGACGGGTTTGCGGTGACTGCGGCCGCTGGCGTCCTACATACCGCCAACCCCGCCGCGCTCGATCACTGTCTCCTCGCAAGCCTGTCGCCGGAGCCTGGCCATGCCAAGGCCGCCGAGCGCCTCGGCCTTCGCCCGCTGCTCGATCTGGGCGTCAGTCAAGGCGAGGGGGTAGGAGCGGCGCTTGCCGCCGGCCTGGTCAAGGCGGGCGCGCTGACCAGCTCCGGCATGGCAGCCGCGGTCGGCGGTTAAGCATTCAGCGCCGGCGCGAAGCAACCGCCTTGGTCGGCAGCGCCGGCAGCTCCTCCATCACCCGGCTCAGCGGGAAGATGGCGATCGCCTCGGTCCCTTCGCGCAGCCTGGAATGGAGCTGGAATTCACCGCCATGCATGGCCAGCAGGCCTTGCACGATCGGCAGGCCAAGCCCTGTACCCTGTTCGGCGCTCTTGATGGCGATCGAGCCCTGGCCGAAGGCCGAGAGCACGATCGGAATCTCGTCTTCCGGTATGCCCGGCCCATTGTCCTTGACGGAGAGATATTGCCCGCCGCCCGCCGTCCAGCCGACGCGCACGCGGATTTCGCCGCCGGTCGCGGTGAACTTGATGGCGTTGGACAAGAGGTTGAGCACAATCTGCCGCACCGCGCGTTCGTCGGCAAACAGGCGCGGCAAGGCGTTTTCGAAATCCTGGACGATGCGGATGTCCTTGTTGCGCGCCTTCAACTCCATCATGTGGCAGCAATCCTCGACGACGGAAAGCAGCATCATCGGCTCCTCATTGAGCTGATAACGGCCCGCTTCGATACGCGACAGGTCGAGGATTTCGTTGATCAGGTCGAGCAGATGCTGTCCGGAGTCGTGCACGTCACGGGCATAGTCGCGGTATGTCGGGTTGCTCATCGGGCCGAGCACCTCGTTGGCCATCACTTCGGAAAAGCCGAGAATGGCGTTGAGCGGCGTGCGCAATTCGTGGCTCATCGAGGCCAGGAAACGCGATTTCGCCAGATTGGCGTCTTCCGCCCGCCGCCGTGCCTCGTCCGACATCGATTTCGCCGTCTCCAGTTCGGCGATCAGCGCATCCTTTTCGGAGCGGAACGAAAACAGCATCAGCGAGGAACGGTTGAGCTGGCGCGCCACATAGGCGAAGAACGGCAGCGACGAGATCAGCAACCCGGCCATGATCACTTCGACCGGCATCCATAATTTTGCACTGGCATAGGCATAGATGGCGACCGGAAGCGCGAAGGTCGCCAACAGCGCACCGCGAAGGGACGATGCCAGGATCGCGGTTGCCGACATGGCGAGCAGCAGCACCACCGCCTTGGCGACCTGGAACTGATCGATTTGGCAAGCTTCGCAGCCAAGCCATGCGAACCAGGCCCAGCCAAGCCCGCAAAGAAAATGGCCGATCAGGAAATCCCTGTGCGTCTCCAGCGGGTTGAGCTCGGACGCTTGCGTGACGCGTCTGGCCATGAACGCAACGATGGTATAGCAGATGAATGTGAACAGCGCCCAGACGCCGATCTCCTTGCCGAGGCCCGCGAACAAGCCTGCCGCGGCCGTTGCCAGAACGAGCAGCGGGATAACGATCACGCCGCCGGTCATCGAAAGCGCGTGGAGCTTCAACAGCTCGCGGTCGAAGTCGGGATTTCCGGCTTGCTGCGAAAGACGGTCGCGCGTCTTGCGCACCGCGCGCGCGACATCGCTGTTGCGATGGCGTTTCCTGCGGTCCACAATAAACTTGTCCGCCGTGGTCGAGCGTTGCAGGGGCATGAAGTCTTCAATTTACGCGGGCAGCAATTTCAAATCGTTAAGCTACGTTCGAATGATTAACCAACGGTTTGCCATATGAGCCGTTCGTGGTCGCGATGGCCGCGCCAGCGATACTATGCGCCGCGTCCGCGAACCCTGGGGCGCCGACTGATGGACTATGGGCTGACACTCATCGTGCTCGGCCTGCTGATCCTCCTGGCGGCGCGCCTCGACCGGGTGGAGACGCGCAAGACGGAGGGCGCGGCCACCGTCAATGACGGCGATAGCATCACGCTCGGCAGCGAGCGCATCCGCATGCGTGGCATCGATGCGCCGGAATATTCGCAAATCTGCCGCAGGGACGGTGCCGACTATCCTTGCGGCAAGCTCGCGCGGCAATCCCTGGTTCGGTTGATAGCCGGCAAAGCGGTCTCCTGCAGCGGCTGGCAGCGCGACCGCTACGGCAGGCTGCTCGGCGACTGCAAGGCCGGCGGCAAGGATCTCAACCGCGCACAGGTCGAGGCCGGCTGGGCGGTCGCCTTTGGCGATTTCGAGACCGAGGAAGCTGCTGCGCGCGCGGACAAAGCCGGCATCTGGGGCGGAACTTTCGACGAGCCGAAGAACTGGCGCGAGAGCCACGGCCATGAGCTGGTCGAAAGAAAGCACGGCACCTTGGCGTCGATCGGCGATGCCCTGCGTGAAATTTTTCGCTTCTGGTGAGTTGTGCTTATAGTTCGTCGGGACGGACGAGGAGGATGGAGATGAAGCTGTTCGACGGCGGGCGCGCGCCCAATCCACGTCGGGTTCGGATTTTTCTGGCCGAAAAGGGACTTCAGGTTCCGCTGATGCCCGTCGACATGGGCGCGCTGGAGCACAAAGAGCAGCCGGTCAGCTCGCGCAATCCGCTGAAGCGTCTGCCGGTGCTCGAGCTCGATGACGGCACCATCATCACCGAATCCGTCGCAATCTGTCGTTACTTCGAGGAACTGCACCCCGAGCCGGCTTTGTTCGGGCATGGGGCGCTCGGCAAGGCAATCGTCGAGATGTGGCAAAGACGTCTGGAGTTCAATTTGTTCGGCTGCGTCGCCGCGGCCTTCCGGCACATCCACCCCGCAATGAGGGAATGGGAGATCCCGCAAATCCCCGAATGGGGCGAGGCCAACAAGCCGAAGGCGGTCGAATTCCTGAGATTTCTGGACACTGAGCTCGCCGGCAGGGAATTCGTCGCCGGCGATGCCTATTCGATCGCTGACATCACCGGGCTGGTCGCCATCGATTTCATGAAGCCGGCTCGCATCAAGGTACCCGAAGAGTGCACCAACGTGCTGCGCTGGCATCGGGAAATCTCCAGCCGGCCGAGTGCCGCCGCCTGATAACGAGTCCCAAATGAGCGAACAGTTGGAAGCCCTGGCGGCGAGGGTGCGTGCCTGCCGCATCTGCGTCGATAAGCCAGCCGGCAGGCCGTTGCCGCACCAGCCGCGTCCGGTGCTCCGGCCATCGTCGAGCGCCCGCATCCTGATCGCCAGCCAGGCGCCGGGTACCAAGGTCCACATCACAGGAATGCCGTTCACCGACGCCTCCGGCGACCGGCTGCGAAGCTGGCTGGGCGTCGGCAGCGAGGAATTCTATGATACGGACAAGTTTGCCATCGTGCCGATGGGTTTTTGCTTTCCCGGTCAGGACGCCAAGGGCGCCGACCTGCCGCCGCGCCGCGAATGTGCGCCGGCCTGGCGCGCATTGCTGATGGCGCTGATGCCGCAAGTCGATCTGGTACTGACGATCGGCATCTACGCCCAAAGCTGGCATATGGGCGCGGCGCGCCGTCCCTCGCTGACAGAAACAGTCATGGACTGGCGCGCCATCTGTGCAGCGTCGACTGACCCGAAGATCGTGCCGCTGCCGCACCCGTCCTGGCGCAACACCGGCTGGCTGAAGCGCAATCCCTGGTTTGAAATGGATTTGCTGCCCTTTCTGAGATCGGAAATCCGCTATCGCCTCGGCTAAGCGTTCAGCAAGAAATCACTCGCTTTTGCGCTATTAAACAGAATTTCTTTCTTGTAATAGGCTTGAACAAGAGGGAATATGGTAATCTATTCCTCGAAGCGCGTCGCATGACGGGACGCGCGTTAAATTCTTGTTTTCATGCATGTCGTTGTGCCAAAGCCGCGCATTTTGACGATTTGCGTCAGGGGAGCACCCAATGGACCGCCTCGATAGAAAAATTCTCCGCCTCCTGCAGGAGGATGCGACGCTTGCAGTCGCCGACGTCGCCAAGAAGGTCGGCCTGTCGACGACGCCGTGCTGGCGGCGCATCCAGAAGCTCGAAGAAGAGGGCGTCATCAAGCGGCGCGTTGCCATCCTCGATCATGAAAAGGTCAATGTGCGGGTGACGGTGTTCGTCTCGATCCGCACCAATTCGCACAGCCATGAATGGCTGCGGCGCTTTTCGGAGGTCATCCAGGAATTCCCGGAAGTGGTCGAATTCTACCGCATGAGCGGCGACGTCGACTATCTCTTGCGCGTCGTGGTGCCCGACATCGCCGCCTACGACGCCTTCTATAAGCGGCTGATCGCCAAGATCGAGATCCGCGACGTGTCGTCTTCCTTTGCCATGGAGCAGATCAAATACACGACCGAGATGCCGCTGGATTACATGGTGCTCGACAAGGAGTCCGGCGCCAACGCCGCCTGAGATTTTTCTGCTTAGTTTTTCTTTTTGTTGAGGAAAGTCCAGGGCGAGTTGACCGGCAGCGTGATCGTGTCCGGCACGGTGCCGACGTCGACCACCTCGGCCTTGCGCACAGCGTAGCCCGACTGGATGACACTTACACCGTCAAGGATAAAAAGCTGACTCTTCTCCATGCCGGGCTGCAAGGCGCCGGTCACCGAAACCGGCTGGTAGGCCTCAGACATCCGGTAGGGTTGGGCAGGCGTAACGAGGACGATCTGGTTGGGCGGCGGCGTCGGCATATGGCTGCAGGCCCCCGTCCAGGGCACCAGCAGGAATTGGTAGACGAGATCACCGTCGCGATCGACCGGCAGTGCATAGCCCGCGAGTTGTACGGTCTTGTCCTGCAAGTTGAGTGACAGCGTTTCGCCATGATCCGGCATTTTGGCCGCGATCATCGGCAGCCCGACGCTTTCGGCGGCTGCCTGGCTCGCCGGGCGCAGATCCTTCCAGAAAATATGCATCGTCCCGGCGCAAGCGTTGCCTGCGACAACAGAGGCGAACACTGCGGCTGCCAGCGTCGCGCCTGACTTGAGACGGTTTTTCATTCCTGCTCCACTGCTGAGCCTTGATCTGCGGCCTATGCCAGCAAGTAAAGCTGCCGCTGTCGCCAAGGTCAACGTTCAAGCCGCATGACATGCCGGCGCGAGCCGGTCATGCCGATCTCGCGAAAGCCGCGGGCGACGAACATGTCGCGAAAACCCATGAAGCTGTAGCTCGGCGATGCCTGGTCGACCGGATAAGCCTCGATCGTCGTGGCACCTTTGGCAAAGACGTGATCGATGGCTGCATCAAGCAATGCGCTTGCCAGCCCGCCGCCGCGCAACGCTCTCGGCACAAAGAAGCAGACGATCGACCAGATCCCGGCCTCGCGGTCGTCCTGCTGCCGTGACAACTTGCGGTAGGTCTGGCGCGGCGCGACCAAGCACCAGCCGACGGTCCGGCCATCGAACTGGGCGACAATGCCGACCGGTGTGCCGGCGTCGATCAGCGCCATCATCGCGCGTTTCTTCTCGTCGTTCTCGACATGCTCGCGGCGGTCGAGATTGCGCCAAGCCATACACCAGCAGTATTTCGGCCCGCCGGGTTGCTCGAACAGGTTTTCGAAATCGGCGCGCGTCGATTGCGTCACCTCCGTGAAGCGCACTTCGCTCAGGTCAAGCTTTTCTGGCGGCGAGCCGTTCGAGCGTCTTGGCATCGGAAAGTTCCTTCACGGCATCCTTGCCGATCCAGCGAGCAGTCCTGTCTGTCGAGGCCGCCAGTTTTAGCGCCACGGCAAGGGCATGGCCGTGCAAATTCATCGATCGCTTGCCGATCGAACGAAGCGCCCAGTTCACGGCCTTCTTCACAAAATTGCGGCCGTCGGTCGCATGCGCTTCGATGATCGGCAGGAATTCGAGGAAGGTCGTCTCGGGTTCCTTCTTCCGGTGGACCACCGACCAGGCCATCATCGCAAAAGCCGTGCGTCGAACAAATTCCCGTTCGTCGACCGCGAATTCGGCGATCAATTCCTTCCAGCAATCCGTATCGACAAAGAGATCGGAGACCCCGTCGACGATATCCCACGAGTCGAAAGTCGCCGCCCATCGTCTTGCATCCGCGGCGGAGAACCGCTCCGGATCGGCTGTCACGGAAGCGATGAACTGCGCCTCCATGATGCCTGTCTGCCAAAGCTCAAAGGCACGCTCATGGTTGCGCTTGATTTTCTTGGCAATCTGCCGCTGCACGCCATGCGAGATACCGAGCGCACGTTCGATCTTGATGCCGTAGCGCAGCATGCCAAGTCGATTTTCCTCCGAGGCGATCGAGCGCAGATGAGCGACAATTTCATCGGCGCTGGATTGAGGCGAAAGCTCGGCCACGGCGAAATCCTATTTCTCCAGCCGCGCCAGCAGCGAGGACGTGTCCCAGCGCTTGCCGCCCATCGCCTGCACGTCCTTGTAGAACTGGTCGACGAGTGCCGTCACCGGCAGTTTGGCGCCGTTGCGGTCGGCCTCGGCGAGGCAGATGCCAAGATCCTTGCGCATCCAGTCGACGGCGAAGCCGAAATCATATTTGCCGGCATTCATCGTCTTGTGCCGGTTCTCCATCTGCCAGGAACCGGCCGCACCCTTGGAAATCACCTCGATGACCTTTTCGATGTCGAGCCCAGCCTTCTTGCCGAAATGAATGCCCTCGGCCAGGCCCTGAACGAGGCCGGCGATGCAGATTTGGTTGATCATCTTGGTGAGCTGGCCAGCCCCGGCCGGTCCCATCAATCCGACCATGCGGGCATAAGCATCTATGACAGGCTTCGCCCTGTCGAAGGCGTCGGGCTCGCCGCCGACCATCACGGTCAGCATGCCGTTCTCGGCGCCTGCCTGACCGCCGGAGACCGGGGCGTCGAGGAACGAACAGCCGAGCGCTTGCGCCTGCTGCGCCAGTTCGCGCGCGACCTCGGCCGATGCGGTGGTGTTGTCGATGAAGATGGCGCCTTTCATCATGGAATTGAAGGCGCCTCCGGCGTCGGTCGTCACCGAGCGCAGGTCGTCGTCATTGCCGACGCAGGAAAAGACGAAATCCTTGCCCTCGGCCGCCTCGGCTGGCGTCGCGGCGAGGCTGCCGCCATACTGGGCAACCCACTGCTCGGCCTTCGCCCTGGTGCGGTTGTAGACGGTGACGTCGTGACCACCCTTATTCTTGAGATGCCCGGCCATCGGATGGCCCATGACGCCAAGACCGAGAAATGCCACCGAAGCCATGTTTTCGAATCCCTTAGAAGCCTGCTTTGCGGTCTTCTTACCGGATCAGACAAGGCGATGGGAGTCAGCGGTGCAGATGGATGGTGATGCGGCGTTCGATCCACTCAACGCCGTGGCGCAGTGTTTCAACGATGACCAGATAGATGATCGCCGCCCAGATATACGACTGGAACTCGAACGTGCGCGCATAGGTGAGCTTTGTAATCCCCATCAAATCGTAGACCGTGATGATGGCGACGATTGCCGAGCCCTTGATCATCAGGATGATCTCGTTGCCATAGGGGCGCAGCGCCACAATCAACGCCTGCGGCAGGATGATTTTCCACATCGTCTGTAGTTTATGCAGGCCGAGCGAGGCGGCACCTTCCCATTGGCCCCGCGGCACGCTCTCGATCGCGCCACGCAAGATCTCGGCCTGGTACGCGGCCGTATTCAGCGAAAAGGCGAAGATCGCGCAGTTGAACGCTTCGCGGAAGAAGCCCCATAGTCCGACCATCTCGAGCTCCGGCCGGAAGGAGCCGACCCCGTAGTAGACCAGGAAGGTCTGCGCCAACAGCGGCGTGCCGCGAAAGAAATAGACATAGGCATAGGCGAACCCCGAAAGGATCGGGTTCTTCGACATGCGTGCATAGGCGATCGGTACCGACAGGATCGCGCCAAGCACAATCGAGATGGCAACCAGCAACAGGGTGATGCCGAGGCCGGATATGTAACCGGGTGCATATTTCTGGAAGAACTCCGGGTTCCACGCAGCGACCAGGTAGACGACCATGCCAATGCCGAGAGCGATCCACAGGCCGACCAGGACATGGCCGAGGATGCGTTGGCGCGACCAGCCGCGTGCGGGCGGCGGCGGCCGGTCGACCTTCAGCGCGTCGGTGGCAAGGCTCATCTCTTGACCTCGCTGCCGCCGACCGCTCGTTCGATCGCGTTGATGCCGAAGGAGGAGACGATCGCCAGCAGGAGATAGATCAGGCCGGCAAAACCGTAAAACAGGAACGCGTGCTTGGTGACGCGAGCGGCAACCCCGCTCTGGCGGAGGATCTCGTTGAGGCCGACGGCCGAGACGAGGGCGGTGTCCTTGAGCAGGATAAGCCAGAGATTGGCAAGTCCGGGCAACGCGATGCGGATCAACTGCGGCAGCACGATCAGCCGCATAGTCTGGCCGCTGGACAGGCCAACCGAATAGCCTCCCTCATATTGCCCTTTTGGAATGGCGCGGAACGCGGATAAAAACACCTCGCTGGAATAAGAGGAAAAAATGAAGCACAGCGCGATCATACCGGCGACGAAGCTGTTGACGTCGGCGGACGTTCCGGGGCTCACCAGCCGGACAAAGTACTGCAGGATCAATGGGATGCCGAAGAAGATCAGAAACAGCGTGAGCAGCTCGGGTATTCCGCGAAAAATCGTGGTGTAGATGTTCCCGGCCAGTCTCAGCGACGGCTCTTCCGACTGTTTGGCCAGCGCCACGAAAAAGCCGAGCGTCAGCCCGAAGGGCAGAGTGGCCAGCGCAAGACATACCGTAACAAATACACCCGCAGCGATATCGTCGAGCCAGCCTTCGGGTCCCCAACTGAGAAGCGTCAGTGCGCTCTGCATCCGCCTGCCTGTTCTCCTTGAGGCTCTTTGAGACCCGTACCGCATCACCCCTGGTGCGCGGCAACCTTATAAGAACGGCGGGAATCTCCCGCCGTTCACGTCTTCCTATGTCGGTCGATCAGGATTCGCCGCCATAAACATCATATTTGAAGTATTTGTCGTTGATTTCCTTGTACTTTCCGTTTGCGCGGATGGCGTCGATCGCCGCATTGAACTTGTTGACGAGGTCGGTCTCGCCCTTGCGCACGGCAATGCCGGCGCCCGGACCGTGGATTTCGATAACCGGCTTGATTGTGCCGACCAGCTTGCAGCAGGCGCCGTCCGGCGAATCCAGCCATTGCTGCAGCACGACGACGTCGTCATTGGCGGCATCGAGCCGACCATTGGCCAGATCGAGCTGGTATTCCTGTGCGGTCGGGTACGGCTTGACCGTGCTTTCGGTATAAGTCTTGGTCGAATAGTTGAAATGCGTGGTGGACGCCTGCACGCCGATCGTCTTGCCGGCCAAATCTTCCTTGGTGACACCCTTGATGTCGGTGTCCTTGGGCGCGGCGATCGCCGGCGGCGTATTGTAATATTTGTGGGTGAAGTCGACCTTCTCGGCGCGTTCCGGCGTGATCGACATCGACGCGACGATGGCGTCGAACTTGCCTGCCTGAAGGGCTGGAATGATGCCGTCCCAGTCCTGCGCGACGAAGGTGCACTTCACCTTCATCTCGTCGCACAGCGCCTTGGCGATGTCGATATCAAAGCCCACGAGTTGGCCGTCGGCGGTGAGGTTGTTGAATGGCGGATACGCTCCCTCGGTGCCGATCCTCAAGGTTTTTTCCTGGGCCTGGGCAACGCCAAGCGTCAGCAGCGCAGCCGAAGCGGCGAGCGCGATACGCAGTGCAATACGCATAATGGTCCTCTCTGTTGGTCCCGGCCGTCGTTCCCGAACGGCTCTGTGGGCGGTGCTTTTGACCGCCCGCTGGCGCGATACTCCCATTGTTTCCCAAGAAAAAGCAACTGCAAAAACCGTCGCTTGAGGGAAGGTCATGTTCAGAAAACGGTGACGCTGGGTCAAACGCCTAGATGGAGAGAAAGTGGCCGGAACCCCCTGCGGCCGCGATCTCAGCGCGTCAGGCCGGTGGCGCGCTCGATGAAGTCAGCTATCGAATTCGTGTCGTCGAGATCAAAGGCCGGCAGGTCTTCGCCGACAACGTGGAAGTCGGAGGCGATGGCGACAATGTGTGGATCGGCTGCAGAGAGCGGTGTCCGGTCCTTGGCCTCGAGCCGTCGCGTCTCGATTTTCTTGTGCGCCTCGCGCTTGTAACCCTCGACCAGCACGATATCGGAGGGTGCCAGCCGTGACAGGATCGCGTCCAGCGTCGGCTCGTCCTCGCCGCGCAATTCGTGCATCAGCGCCCAGCGCCTGCCCGACACGACCGCGACCTCCATCGCTCCCGCCTGCCGGTGGCGAAAGCTGTCCGCTCCGGGTTTGTCGATGTCGAAATCATGATGGGCGTGTTTTACCGTCGACACTTTCCAGCCGCGCCGGACGAGCTCGGCCACCAGCTTTTCGGTCAATGTCGTCTTGCCGGAGTTCTTCCAGCCGGTGATGCCAAAGATACGTCTTTTCATGGCTCGATGCTCTGCAACAGATGCGCGGCCTGGGCAAGGTCGTCGGGAGTGTTGATGTTGAAGAACGGATCGATCTCGGCTCCGCCGGATTTCAGGATGGGAAATTCCACCTCGACAAAACCGTGCCGGTCGATGAACGCCGCAACGCGCCGGTTGTCTTCCTCGACGAGAAATTGTCGCAAGGCCTGATCTAACCCTAGCGGCCACAGTGCAAAGGTCGGATGTCGTTTTCCGCCGGAACAGGAGACCGCGATAGAGCCCGGGCGCGCATAGGCTGCCGCGAGCAGCCGCTCGACCATGTCCTTGGGCAGGAAAGGCGTATCGCCGGCAGCCGTGACCAGCGCCTGGCAGGCCGTGTCGGAAGCCCATTCGAGGCCGGTCAGTATCCCGGCAAGCGGCCCGGCATAACCTTTGACGGTGTCGGCAAGCACCGGAAGCCCCGTCGCGGCAAACCGTGTCGGATCGCCATTGGCGTTTAGCGCAAGCGGGCCGACCTGCGGGCCAAGGCGCGAAACGACACGGTCGAGCAGGGTGCCGTCGCCAAGCGCAAGCAGGGTCTTGTCGCCGCCACCCATCCGGCTCGATCGGCCGCCGGCCAGAATGATCCCTGCGATATGTCGGCCCATCGTTTGCTGCCTAGACCCAATGACCAAAATCCAGTTTTCAAATCGGACAGTCGTCGACAGTCATCCTATATGCCGTCCGGCGCCATGTCCGGTCCAGTGCTTTCGGCGGCTGTTTTTCGCCGGCCGACGATCCGTTCGCGGTAGAGTGCATAGAGGCCTGAGGCGATGATGATCGTGGCACCGACGATCATCGGCAGATCCGGGACATCGCCGAAGATCGTGAAGCCAAGCAGGATCGACCAGAGCAGGGCGGTGTAACGGAACGGCGCGATGAAGGAGATATCGCCCACCCGCATTGCCGTGATGATGGAGTGGTAGCCGATGAGCACGAGCACTGCCGCCAGCGCCAGAAACGCCGTGCTTTGTCCTGTCATCGGTGTCCAACCGCCCATCGGTGAAAGCAATGCCGCGCCCAGAAACGTCATGGCAAGGGCGGTGGCGCTCGACACCAGCAATGTCGGAATTGCCTGCGGTATCCGCTTGGTGGCGAGATCGCGCACCGCACAGCATGCCACGCTGGCCAGCGCCAGCAGAGAAAAGACGCTGAACCCTTCGAAGCCCGGCCGCACGATGATCAGCACGCCGGCAAAACCGACGGCAATAGCCAGCCAGCGCCGCCAGCCGACGCCCTCGTTGAACACAAGCGCTGCGCCCATCGTTACCGCCAGCGGCAGCGCCTGCAGCACGGCGGAGACATTGGCGATCGGAAGATGCGCCAGAGCAACCAAGAACGACACCGTGGCGCCGGCCTCGCTGGCAACGCGCAGCGCAACGGTCGGCTGCAGCATCGAACCTGGCCGGGCAAGCGCGCCGCGTTGCCACGCAAGCAGGCCAACGAAAAGCGAAGCGAAGGCGCCGCGGATCAGCATGACCTGCGCCATGTTCATCGATTCCGACGAGAATTTGGTGATAGCGTCGTTGAGGGTGAAACCAGCCATGGCCACCATCATGAACAACGCGCCGCGCAGGTTTGGCGAAAGAGGCAAGGCAGATTACCGGGTGAATCCTGCAGCAAGCGTCTAGCAGGCACCCGCAAAACAGCAACGTCAAAGGGCTGGGCCACAGCCTTTTCTATGGCCCGTAACATCTGTCGCGCAAGAGCGGCAGGGCTTATTTGGGCGTCAGTACCTCGGTGCCGTTGCCTTCCTTACCGGCAATCGTCCACAGGCCACGCAGCGAGCCGTCGTCCTGCACCTTGTAGACGACAAGACCGACCGCCTTGCCCATGACATAACCGGCGGAGAAGGCATCGTCGTTGCGCATGCAGATGCCGTCCGAGGACGAGCCGCCCGTCTCCCAATGGATCGTGCAGGTCGTCTCGCTGGTCAGCGTGATCGTCGCGTTGCCACCATAGGACGATCCATCGAAATTGGTGCCGGCCACGGCATAGGTGCCGCCGATCGACTGGGCCGCCGCGGGCAGGGCCGCGAGGCTGAGCAATGCAAGAGAAAGAATGAGTTTGCGCATATCGTATTCCCCCACTGGGCGAAGAACCGCTCCAGAGCAGAGGCTAGGCTCGAATGGGCTTGCGGTAAATCCGGTGACCGTTTGCGGACAAGACCTTTTCTGGGTGTGACCCCGAAAGGTGCCCTTTTAAAGGTTCGGTTCGGATAGCAAATCGATCACACTGCCGCTCGAGGAAAATTCTCGACGAGATCAATTTGCTCGGCAAGAGTCGCCAAATTGGTCATTGTAGGCCTCTGATCTTGTCCGGGGAGGTGGTCCATGACGAATGCACGAGGCAATGCGGCCAGGCTTGGCACAGGCAGCAGGCGGCACGTTTCGTCGGCTTTCCGGTTCTCTTCTGCACTGGCGGTCATCTTCATGGCGATAGCGCCTGCGTTGGCCGAGAACGGCGCTTCGGCGTCGGCAGTCGAACGGATGTCCACGCCGGGTCACGAAGCGAATGAGCTCGCTCGCCGCATCGGGAAATGGAACGTCGTCAACACGATCTGGCCAACCCCCGGTGCGCAGCCGATCGTGATGACCGGGCTGGTGGCCGAACGTACGATGATCGGCCCCTTCATGCAGGAGGTGATGCGCCCGGCGCCCGGGTCGAAAAGCCCGGACTTCCAGCGGATAGCCTATTTGAGCTATGACCGGGTGGAGGGCCGCTGGAAGTATGTCTCCATGGACACCCGTTTCCCGGCAGGGATCATGCCCGCCTGGAGTTTTGGTGGCGAGGAGGACGGCAAGATTTCACTGCTTTTCGAGCCGCTTGGTTTCGTCGGCTTCGGGCCCGAGGTCGAAGGGCGATTCACGGCCTCCGATTTCATCATTTCCAGGGACGGCGACAATCACGAAGTGGCCGAGCAACACTTCCTCCAGGCCAATGGCAGCGGCAAACAATGGCTTGCCGTACGATACGACTACACGCGCCAACAACCGGGACTCGCAAGCAAAAACAATAGGCTGCGAATAAGTTCTGACGTTGCCGGATGCTCACGGTCCCTTGAGGCTACCGGCGATCGCATCGACGAGCGGGTCGTATTTCGATTTCAGGGCTCGCGGGTAGTCGATCCAGACCGTGCGGATGACACCGTCTTTTCCGAACAGGCGGCGTTCGTAGAAGATGTTCCCGCCTTTGATGCCCGACAGCACCGCCCAGTCCTTGCCGGTCTTGCTGTAGGTGATCCTGTAGCCAGGTTCCTTGCTGGCCCTCTCGGCGGAGACGAAGGCTGTCGGGGTGTCATCATCGACATTGAGAATGCCTGAACAGATCAGGCTGGCGCCATCAGCAGTGAGCCACTGTTGTCCATCACCATTATCCGGCTCAGGCTGGCGAAGAGTGAAGATTTCATCCGGAAAGGTGCAGACGGTACCGAAGCGCTCGTTCGTATAGGTAAATGACGCGGCAACTGCCACGGTCCCCGCCATCACTCCGAAAAACGTCAGGACTACAAGAAACCGCTGCACGCCTTGCCTCGCGCTGATACCAAGGCGATTGTTCTTGCACGAAATCGGCTAAAAATCAGCCGCCGGTGACGCTCATATGCCGCGACACCGACGGACGGTTGGTGCGGCGATCGATGATGAAGTCATGGCCTTTGGGCTTGCGGTCGATTGCTTCGTCGATGGCATCGGCGACCAGCTCGTTGCCTTCCGACGCACGCAGTGGCGCGCGCAGGTCTGCGGCATCTTCCTGGCCGAGGCACATGTAAAGGGTGCCGGTACAGGTCAGCCGGACCCGGTTGCAGCTTTCGCAGAAATTATGCGTCATCGGCGTGATGAAGCCCAGCCGCCCCCCGGTCTCGGCGACATGGACGTAGCGGGCCGGGCCACCGGTCTTGTAGGGAATATCGCTCAGCGTGAATTGGCGCTCGAGTGCTGCACGCAGCAGCGACAGCGGCAAATACTGATCGGTGCGGTCGGCATCGATCTCGCCCATCGGCATGGTTTCGATGACCGTCAGATCCATGCCGCGGCCATGCGCCCAGCGTAGCATGTCCGGCAATTCGGCGTCATTGAAGTCCTTCAACGCCACCGCGTTGAGCTTTACCTTCAGCCCGGCCGCCTGCGCGGCGTCGATGCCATCCATGACCTTGTCCAGATTGCCCCAGCGGGTGATCTGTCGAAATTTGTCGGCATCGAGAGTATCGAGCGAGACGTTAATGCGTTTGACGCCGCAGTCGGCGAGCTCGGCGGCAAAGCGGGAAAGCTGCGATCCATTGGTGGTCAGCGTCAGCTCTTCCAGCGCACCGCTCTCGAGATGCCGCGAAAGCTGGCGCACAAGATGCATGATGTTCTTGCGTACCAGCGGCTCACCGCCGGTGAGGCGGAGCTTGCGCACGCCCTTTTCGATGAAGACCGTGCAGAGCCGGTCGAGCTCTTCCAGCGACAGCAGGTCCTTCTTGGGCAGGAAGGTCATGTCCTCGGCCATGCAATAGGTGCAGCGAAAATCGCAGCGGTCCGTAACCGACACGCGCAGGTAGGTGATCGTGCGACCGAAAGGATCGATCATATCCATGCTGTACGCTTCCCGTGGCCGTGAACGGCTTCGTTATATATAGCTATGTGATACGAGCCAACTTGCCATTCAAGATATCAGCTCGCGATCTCCGGTAACATTCCGACGCCGACAGATCATGTCGGAACTTTCGATGCGGCCTTTTCCCTCGACACGAAGCGGCGTAGGGAAGGGCGGTTCTTCGCAGGATCCACCACCATGACAGCGCCGAAGGAACTCAGGGTCTCGAAAGATCGCAAGCTGCTTTCCGTGACCTTTCCGGGACATCAGCCGTTCGAGTTGCCGGCCGAGCTTCTGCGGGTCGCCTCGCCATCGGCCGAGGTGCAGGGCCATTCGCCCGAACAGCGCGTCACCGTTCCCGGCAAGCGCAATGTGGCGATCCTGAAGATCGAGCCGGTCGGCAACTATGCCGTGCGCATCACCTTCGACGATTTCCACGACACCGGTATCTTCACCTGGAACTACCTGCATACGCTGGGTCATGAGAAGGACGCACGCTGGGTCGCCTATCTCGCCGAGCTGGAAGAGAAGGGGCTGAGCCGCGACCGCTGAATGGTTTCGCGGTATGCTCAGCGCAGGATCACCAGTATCTCGCCGGTGTCATAGTAAAACGGCGTGCCTTCGATCAGTCGGTCATCCTTGAAGCGCAAGACTTCGGCAAACGGCTGTATGATTGTTGCACCAGTGGCTCGCGACGTCAGCGAAAGCATGCAGCTCATGAACACCACGTTATCGTTCTGGGCGGTTTGAAGATCCTCCACCGCCACGTCGCTCCAGATTTCCCGCATGTTGCGGAAAAGAGCGCCAACGCCGTCGAGGCCATTCCAGTCACCGGCATAGGGCAGGGACTGCGGCTCATGCACCACAATCTCGGCATGGAATGCGCTGGCAAGCACATCGAGGCTTTCCGACCCTGATTGCAGGAAACGCATTTCAACATTGAACATGTTTTCAATAAGTTCCATGGCGGTGCGTCGCCGGTCGAGCGGTTTATCCATTTTCGGTCTCCGTATCCGTCGGTGCGATTGTGTAGGTGAAAGCGGTTTGCCCTTCTTCGCGTTGCCTCGACACCCGTTTCCTGATGACCGGCAAGCGGGCACGATGTCGTGAAAACGTCATGCATCTGGAGTAGCGCCGGCAAAGCTTTGGAGACGAAAACATGTCCATGATCACCAGTGTCGAACAGCTCGAAACGCTCTATGGCCTGCCTGGCGAGGGCGTCGGTGGTCAAAGAACTCGATCAGCTGATTCCCGAATACGCAGCTATCATCGAGGCTTCGCCGTTCGCCGTGCTCGCAACCTGCGGGCCTGAAGGGCTGGACTGCTCGCCGCGCGGCGATCTCGCCGGCTTCGTCCGCATCCACGATCCGAAAACGGTGATGATGCCAGACCGGCGCGGCAACAACCGTGCCGATTCGCTAAGGAACATCCTTCGCGATCCGCGCGTCGCGCTCCTGTTCCTGGTGCCGGGTTCCGGCACGACGCTGCGCGTCAATGGCCGCGCCCACATCACCACCGATGCCGCGCTCTGCGACTCGTTCGCAGTCGAGGGCAAGCCGGCGCGCTCGGTGACGGTCATCGAGGTCGATGCGGTCTATTTCCAGTGCGCCCGCGCCATCCACCGGTCGGAGCTGTGGAATCCGGCAAGGCATGTCGACCCGAGATCGCTGCCGACTCCCGGCCAGATCCTGGAAATCACTAGCCGCAAGAACATCGACGGCGAGGTCTACGACAAGGAATGGCCGGAGCGCGCGAAAAAATCGATGTGGTGAAGCACTTGTTGGTGGAGCACTGGGCTGTCAAGCGGTCTTCAAAACCTCGGCAACCCTACGCATCTGTTCGCCGATCATGTCGCATTGTTCCGGCGTCGATTGGCTCATCGCCTTCTCGATCAGCGCCATATGGACCTTCAGCGCCTGCATCAGCAGTGCCTCGCCGGCCTCGGTCAACGTCAGTCGCAGCACGCGCTTGTCCTTCTCGTCGCCCTCGCGGCGCAGCAGGCCGCGCGTCTCCAGCTGCGGCAAAAGCATGGTGATGTTGGAGCGACCGACCAGCAGCCGGCGAGCGAGGTCGTGCTGCGACATGCCGGGATGACGGTAGAGGTTCATCAGCACGTCGAGCTGCGCCGGCTTCAGGTCGAGCGGCGCCAGCTTCACCGCCAGGGTGCGTTCCAGCACGTGGCATGCGCGCGCCACCGCCACCCAGTTGCGAAAGCGCGGGTTGTCCCAGGGCAGGTCTTGCTTAATGTTCATGTTTGAACTATTATGTTCATGCTTGAACCAATGAATGGATTGCCACTATGGCATCATTTGGACTGAAGGTCATCCGCGGCACGTTCGGAGTGGCTGAGCATGTGGCACCGCGACTCACCGGGCGCGCTGCATTCGAGCTGTTCTGCCGCACGCCGCACGAGAAGAGCTTGAGTGAAGGCGAGCGCCGCGCAATCGATCGCGCCGCCGATTTCATGACCCAGGCACGACATCACCGGCTAAAGACCAGAACCGGCTGCGTCATGGTGCATGAATTCCGGCCCGAGCCGGGCAGGGCCACTGCCGGCACCGTGCTCGTCATCCATGGTTGGCGTTCGCGCACCGAATACATGCGCACGCTGATCGAGGCCTATCGCGATGCTGGCTATAAGGTCGTCTCGCTCGACCTGCCGGGCCACGGCCAGTCGCAGGGCCGCCGGCTTACCCTGGTCAATGCGGTCGATGCGGCACGGGTTGCCGGCGAATGGTTCGGGCCGTTTGCCGCGATCGTCGGCCATTCCTTTGGTGGTGCCGTTGCCGCCAATGCAGTTGCCGGTTCAATCAGGAACATCCCGCGATTGGCGGCCGGGCGACTGGTGCTTATCGCTGCGCCGAGCTCCCTGCCGGCAATCTTTGCTGATTTCAGTCGCATGCTGAATGTCGGCTCGCGCTCGCAGGTCGCCATGGCCGACCGGGTCGAGCGTATCGCCGGCCGGCCGTTGCACGAGTTTACCGGTGATCGCCAGCTGGCAAGCACGCTACTGCCGACGCTGGTGATCCACGCGCCGGACGACCGCGAAGTGTCCGCCGATCATGCAAGGCTCTACGCGCGCGCCGGAGACCATGTGCGGCTGTACTGGGCCGACGGGCTCGGCCACCGCCGAATTCTCGCCGACAGGGGTGTGGTGGAGCGTGCCGTTGGCTTCGTTGCCGGCAGGCTGGAGCCGTCTCTGCAGTGATCTGAATGTCTGTTCTTGTCTGCCGGGTTCGATCGTCACGCCGCCCCGGTGCCGGCCATCGCTATCCAAGCCGCCATTGCCCCGGCCACCGTCGCCAGAAGGGCCGAGCGCGACGCGCCGTCGCGCGCCTGGATCGACATGCCGTGCTGCACGGTGGCGTAGAAGGTCGCGGCCGTACCGCAGTCGAAATCGGCCGGCAACTCTCCTTCGGCCACGCCACGCTCGAAGCGTCTCAGCAAGGCTTCGCGGTTTTCGGCGCGGCGACGGCGCAGATCATCACAGATGGCGCCGCGGCTTGAGTCCTGGTGCAATGCGCCGAGCGCGATAAGGCAGCCTTGCGGACGACCGGTCTGTGAATAGGCCCTGGCAGTCTGCCGCAGGAACCGCTCGACGGCCTGGCGCGCGGTCGGCGCCTTTTCCAGCGCGGACCAGATCTCGGTTCCCTCGACCCGCGTGTAAAGCTCGGTTGCCTCGAGAAACAGCGCTTCCTTGCTGCCGAAGGCGGCATAGAGGCTGGGTGAGTTGATGCCCATTGCAGCGGTCAGATCGCTTATCGACGCGCCCTCATAACCCTTGAGCCAAAACACTTCCATTGCGCGCCGCAAGGCGGCGGCTCGATCGAAGGTGCGGGGGCGGCCTCGTTCCGGCATGGTATCCTTTCTGTATTGATCGATACATAATTCAGTTGACGTGGTTCAGCAAGGCTGGCAGATATTTATGTATCAATCACTACAAAATGGAGAAGCAGATGTCATTCAGAAGCTTGAACGGCAAGGCCGCCCTCGTCACCGGCGGCAGCCGCGGCATTGGTGCGGCGATCGCAAGAAGGCTCGCGGCCGACGGCGCAGGCGTGGCGATCACCTATGTGAATGGTGAGGAAAGGGCACTCGCGGTGGTCAGGGAAATCGAGGCGGCCGGCGGCCGGGGCTTTGCCATCAAGGCCGACAATCGCGATGCTGCGGCGATCGAGGCGGCAGTCGATGAGGCAGCAAAAGCCTTCGGACGGCTCGACATCCTCGTCAACAGCGCCGGCATCTGGCGCGCTGCGCCGATCGATGCTCTGTCGCTTGCCGACTTCGATGAGACGATGGCGGTCAACCTCAGGGCCCCGTTCGTCGCCGTCAAGGCGGCAGCAGCACATATGGGCGAGGGTGGCCGGATCATCTCGATCGGCAGCAATCTGGCCGAGCGTGCCACCGACGCCGGCCTGAGCGCTTATTCGGCCAGCAAGGCTGCCTTGGTTGGCCTGACCAAGGCCTTTGCCCGCGATCTCGGTCCGCGCGGCATCACCGCCAATGTCGTCCATCCGGGGTCGACCGATACCGACATGAATCCGGCAGCCGGCCCGCACGCCGAGCATCAGCGCCAGAAGATGGCGATGCCTCGCTTCGGAACGGCCGACGAGATCGCCGGCATGGTCGCCTGGCTTGCCGGTCCCGAAGGACGCTTCGTGACAGGCGCGGCATTGACCATCGACGGCGGCGCAAACGCGTGAGACTTGGTCACTGGACGGTTGCCGTTCTGGCCGAGGACGGCGACGGATTCGCTTGACCCGTCACGACCTTGTGAAACCGTTCTGCAACAGACGTTCCGAAATTTATGGAAGCTTAACGAAATCAGTATGAATCAGTGTAGTCACGCCTTACATCCGCCATGGGGTGGGCGAGACCGTGAAAGCGGTGCGGAACGGGATCCGGTTCAACCGGAGCGGGTGATCCATGAAACTCCTTGGAAACAAAGCAACCGTGCTGCCGTTCGCGGTGGCCGCGGCAATGCTGGCCTTCGGGACGCCGCAGGTTGAAGCGCAAGGGTTCTTCGACATGCTTTTCGGCGGCGGCGTCAAACACGCAGCGCCGAAAGGTAACTTTCCGCCGCCACCGTCAAAATACAAGCCCAAGGCGCCAGCCGCTTCCGGTGGGGGTGGTGGTGCGCAAATCAGCAGCCCGTCCTATTACACCTACAAGAGCGATCCGCTGGTGCGCGTCGATTTTTCGGCACTGTCGGCAGCGCCTGAACCGGCAACGCCTCAGGATGCTGCATTCGAGCCGACGGCCACCGGGGCTGCATTCCGCGAAGCCATTGCCGGGCTCGACGGCTATGATCTCTACGCCGAGAAGGACATCGCCAAGGCGCTGATCGCGTACTACTCAGCCAATCCGGATTTCATCTGGGTGACGGGAACCAGTCCCAACAGCCGTGCCGAGGATGCGGTGCGGGTGCTGGGCGAGGCCGCGAGCTACGGCCTGACGCCCGCCGACTACACCGTCGAAGTTCCGGCAGCAGGCGCATCGGCGGGCAATGCCGACGAGCGCCTGAAAGAGCTGGTTCGCTTCGAGATGGCGATGTCGGCCCGTGTCCTGCGCTACGCACGTGACGCACAAAGCGGCCGCGTCGATCCCAACCGCATCACCGGCTACTACGATTTTCCGCCGAAGCCGCTCGACATGGAAGGGGTACTGAAGACGCTGGCCCATACCCAGCAAGTGCGCACTTATCTCGAATCACGGCATCCACAGAATTCCGAGTATCAGGCGCTGCGCGTCGAACTGGAATCGCTACAGGCCAGCGCCGAGGACGAGATCGTCGTCGATCCCAATCTGCTGTTGAAACCGGGGCAGACCAGCCCCGAGCTGCCGAAGCTTTTGACAAGGATCGCGCGCAATCTCGATGACGAGATGGGCGGTGCCTATGGCGAGGTGCTGGCGAGGCTCGCCACCAGCGAGGTCTACGATCCGGAACTGGTGCCGGTGATCAAGGCGGTGCAGAAACGGGCCGGCATGAAAGGCGACGGCGTCATCGGCCCGCGTACCGTCGCATCGTTGGCCGGAACGTCCAAGGCCGACAAAATTCAGAAGGTTCGGGTCGCGCTCGAGGAATTGCGCTGGCTGCCTTCCGACCTCGGCAGCCCGCGCGTCTTCATCAACCAGCCGGCTTTCACCGCGAGCTATATCGACGACGGCGAGGAGAAGCTGAAGACCCGCGCCGTGGTCGGCAGGCCCACCAACCAGACTGCTTTCTTCTATGATCAGATCGAGCAGGTCGACTTTCATCCCTATTGGGGCGTGCCGCAGTCGATCCTGGTCAACGAGATGTTGCCGCGGCTGCGGCGCGATCCTGGCTATCTCGACCGCGCCGGCTATGAGGTGGTCAATGCCCGCGGCAAGCGCATTCCCTCATCCTCGGTCAATTGGGGTGCCTATGGCGCAAAGATACCCTACGGCGTGCGCCAGCTGCCGAGCGAGGCCAATGCGCTGGGCGAGCTGAAGATACTGTTTCCCAACAAGCACGCCATCTACATGCACGATACACCGCAGAAGTCATTTTTCCAGCGCGACATGCGCGCGCTCAGCCATGGTTGCGTTCGCTTGCAGGATCCGCGCGGCATGGCGGCTGCCGTGCTCGGCACCCCGGTCGACTACATCGAGGACAGACTGAAACACGGACATTCGACCGAGGACGTGACACGCAAGATCCCGGTCTATGTCGCCTATTTCACCGCATGGCCGGACCTGTCCGGCAAGGTCGAATACTTCAACGACGTCTACGGCCGCGATACAAGGCTGCAGCAGGCGCTCGACAGCACGGAAGCGGTGCGTTCGCCGGCAAGCTGAGAGATACGGTTCTAGCGCTGAAACAGTGGGCGCCGGAAACCGGCATCGCGTCCGGCGATGAGCCAGTAGACCAAGCCCGCGACAACGCCTGCCGCGGCAATGATGCCGATATCGGCCCAGCGCTCCGGGTCCGTGTCGTCCGGTACACTGGGCCAGATCAAGGCGAAGCCGCCAACCGCGGCCGCCGCGCCGAAGACCATGTGCAGCCAAAAACTGCGCAGCGAGAAAAACTCGGCAATCAGTGCGAAGATCAGCGTCTGCAGGCCGGTCATCACAATCGTCAGAAAATAGATGAACATGCCGAGCGGCGGCAACAGCAGCACCGCAACGGGGGTGACACCCATGACGTCGAAATAATTCGGCGCGTTTGGCAGCGAACTCAGCCCGCCATAGATCGCCGCCACCGCGATCAGCCCAACCAGTACCGCTATGAAATAACCCGCGAGCATCATCAGAAAGCGTTTCAATACGTGCTTTACCGTCGCCATGCCCACCCCCGCGCGCAATGATAGCACCCAGTCAGCCATCAAAGTCATATCTACGCAAGGGTGTGCCGAAGGCCGGGGGCCTTCGAGGAGCGCCATTTTTTAGAATCTGGACCGTTGGCGCCCAGCTTCATTTCGGCGCGGCTGTCACCGGATCATAGGTGATTTCGACTTTGGCCTTGTCGTTCGTGTAATAAATGACGGTGTAGGCGCCGCTGTCCCAATCGATTTCCTTGATGTAGCGGAAGTCGTCGCGCTGCTCGACCTTGGCGATGATTTCCGACAGCTTCTTGGCATTCTGCGGCGGCACCGGATTTTCGTTCGCGGCAAAGGCCGATCCGCCGACAAGCAGCACGGCGGCCGCCAAAACAAGTCTGGACATGGCTTTCCCTCACATTTCGATGAGCAGAAACTCATCTACATACGGGTTTGTTCCCGGACTCGGGCTTGTGGATCGTCCAGACCGGCAATTGTGCCGAGCGTAAGTGTGCCAGTCAGTCTTATAGCTTGCGGAAAAGCGCACGGAAAACCAATGCGATCATGCGCTGGTTCTCGATCACGGCAGCATTCCCCGTCGGTGATGGCTAAGTGCTTGAAAGATGGTGGGCGATGCAGGGATTGAACCTGCGACCCCACCCGTGTGAAGGGTGTGCTCTCCCGCTGAGCTAATCGCCCGCTCGTTGCCCGAAGGCCAAGCGCGCCGCGATATAAGGGAGGCCGGCCTGCGAAGTCAACCACTTGTCGGCCGTCACCTGGCGGTCTGGGCTATCGCCGGCTTCAGCCCTCCGCCGCGGCCATCAGCCCTTGTACCAGATCGAGCGTCAGCGAATCGAAATGCGAGATCACCGCCGACGGTTCGAACTCCCGCACATGACGATCGGTGTAGCCGAAATCGACTGCCACTACCGGAATGCCGGCGGCCTTTGCCGTGTCGATGTCTGTCTGCGAATCACCGACCATCAGTGCACGGTGCGGATCGCCGCCGGCACGCGCGATGGTCTGCGTGAGATGGCGCGGGTCGGGCTTGCGGAACGGAAAACTGTCCTGGCCGCAGATCGCCGCGAAATGCCTGGTCATACCGAGCGCCTCGATCAGCGCCACCGAATTGGCCTCATATTTATTGGTGCAGATGGCCAGCAGGTAACCGGCTGCCTCGAACCGTGCGATCGCCTCGGGAACGCCCGGGTAGGGGCGCGACTTGCCGGGAATGTTAACGGTGTAATGGTCCAGAAACAGCTTTAGCAGCCGATCGTGCTCCTCCACGGCCAGCGACCTGTGCTGCGCTGCATGGGCGCGCTCGATCATCACGCGGCCGCCATGGCCGACGAAACGCTTGAAGCCGGCTTCGTCTACGGCCGCGAGCTGGCTGGCGGCAAGGCTGTGGTTGAGACTGTCGAGCAGGTCCGGCGCCGTGTCGATCAGCGTCCCGTCGAGGTCGAACACGATGGTCGGTCGGGTCATGGCCTGTCCTGTGACGATTCGATTGCCGGCAGGCGATAACCGCTGCGGCCCGTTCAGGCAAGCCGGCTTATCCACCGCAGGCAAGGTCCTTTGACCCGCTCGGCAAAAATGCTACGAGCGCCGAAACAAATCTTGGGGCCCGGCATGGATGCGAGGCAATTGAAGGTTGAGGCCGCGCGGGCAGCGCTTGCCCATGTCACGGATGGCATGCGGCTCGGCATCGGCACCGGCACGACAGCGGATGAGTTCGTGCGGCTGCTCGCCGACAAGGTCGCCACCGGCCTGACTGTCATCGGCGTGCCGACCTCGGAGCGCACCGCCGTCCTTTGCACCCAGCTTGGTGTGCCGCTGTCGACCCTCGAGGAAACACCGGAGCTCGACCTCACCATCGACGGCGCCGACGAGATCGATCCGGCGCTGACATTGGTCAAGGGCGGCGGTGGCGCGCTGCTGCGCGAGAAGATTGTCGCGGCGGCCTCCGCCCGCATGATCGTCATCGCCGACAGCTCCAAGATGGTCGAGATGATCGGCCGTTTTCCGCTGCCCATCGAAGTCAACCGGTTTGGCCTGCGCGCCACCGAAATTGCGGTTGGCGCGGCGGCTGCAAACCTGAGCCTTTCCGGCCCTGTTACATTGAGGATGACGGGGAGCCAGCCATTTGTTACAGACGGCGGCCATTTTATCCTCGATGCATCTTTTGGCCGCATTCCGGATACAAGAGCGCTTTCGAATGCTCTCCACGCTATTCCCGGCGTGGTCGAGCATGGTCTTTTCATCGGGCTGGCGACAACGGCCATCATAGCCGGCGGCGACGGCATCCAAACCGTCCATGCCGCCCGAAAACCAAGGAGTTTTACCGATCATGATGTTGCATAACCGGGTTGGCCGCTTTTTTGCCATTCTGGCGGCCTCGGCCGTTTTCGCGTTTTCGTCGCCGGCGTTTTCGCAGGACGTCACTGATGCGCATCTGAAGGCGGCGCGTGCCGCGGTCGCGGCGATCCATGCGACGGATACGTTCGACAACATCCTGCCGCAAGCGGCCGCGGCGCTCGAGCAGCAGCTGATCCAGAAGAACCCGGACATGCAGGAACTGATCGCCAAGACGATCAACGAGAAGGCGATGGCCTTGGCATCGCGCCGCGCCGACCTGGAAAAGGAAGCAGCGCTTGCCTACGCAAAGGTGTTCTCGGAAAAGGAACTCAATGAAATCGCCGCCTTCTACAATTCCGATTCCGGCAAGAAGCTGCTCGACAACGGCCCGATCGTGACGCGCGAACTGGTGAAGGCTGCCGAGATCTGGCAGAACGGCCTGGCTCGCGATCTCGCCCAGCAGGTCGGCGAGACCCTGGGTGCAGCGGCGAATGCCAAGGCGCAGGCTGCACCTGCCGAGGGTGCCGCCCCGTCAGACGGGGCTGCTCCCACGGACGCCACGCCGAATTGATCGGGGACTTCCGAGTGGCCTGACCGCCACTGGACCAGAAAGCCCGGCAAGTCCGGGCTTTTCTTTTGGTGGCTGGCAGCCTACCTGTCTCGTTGTTTGAGGGGCAGGAGCTGGACCATGGCCGGTTACGACTACGATCTTTTCGTCATCGGCGGCGGCTCCGGCGGGGTGAGGGCGGCGCGCGTCGCTGCCCTACTCGGCAAGCGTGTCGGCATTGCCGAGGAATTCCGCTACGGCGGCACCTGCGTGATCCGCGGCTGCGTGCCGAAGAAGCTTTATGTCTACGCCTCGCAATTCCCCGAGCATTTCGCCGACGCTGCCGGTTTTGGCTGGACGGTGCCTGAGGCGCATTTCGACTGGCAGAAGCTGGTCGCCAACAAGGACCGCGAAATCAGCCGGCTGGAGGCCGTCTACAAGAAGAACGTGCACGGCGCCGGCGGTGAGGTCTTTCATTCGCGCGCCACCCTGGTCGATCCGCATGTGGTGCATCTTCTCGGTGAGGATCGCACCGTTACCGCCGACCAGATCCTGATCGCTACCGGCGGGCGCCCGGCGCCGCATCCGGCGTTGCCCGGCCATGAGCACTGCATCTTTTCCAACGAAGCCTTCGACCTCAAGGAGCTGCCGAAGGCAATCATGATCGAGGGCGGCGGCTATATCGCCGTCGAATTCGCCAACATCTTTCATGGGCTGGGCGTCGACACGACTCTGGTCTATCGCGGCAAGGAGATACTCAGCCGCTTCGACATGGACCTCAGACGCATGCTGCACGAGACGATGGAAAAGAAGGGGATAAAAATCCTCTGCCACGCCGTGTCCGCGTGGGTCAGGAAGCGCCCTGACGGCCGGCTCGACGCGCTTGTCACCGGCGGCACCGTGCTGACGGTCGACCAGGTCATGCTCGCCATCGGCCGCATTCCCAATACCGAGAACATGGGGCTGGAAGGCGTCGGCATCGAGATGACCAAAACCGGGGCAATCCAGGTCGACGAATACTCCCGCACGAACATCGACAACATCTGGGCGATCGGTGACGTTACCCACCGCGTGCAATTGACGCCGGTGGCGATCCACGAGGCGATGTGCTTCGTCGAGACCGCCTTCAAGGACAATCCGATGGCGCCCGACCATGACACGATCGCTACCGCAGTCTTTTCACAGCCCGAGATTGGCACGGTCGGCCTGTCGGAGGATGAGGCGGCAAAGCGCTTTTCGGATCTTGAAATCTACCGCGCCACCTTCCGGCCGATGCGGCACACGCTTTCCGGCCGCGATGAAAAGATGCTGATGAAGCTGGTCGTCGACGGCGCGTCGAAAAGAGTCCTCGGCGCCCATATCCTCGGGCCGGACGCCGGCGAAATGGCGCAGCTTCTCGGCATACCGCTGAAGGCCGGGCTGACCAAAGATGATTTCGATCGCACCATGGCGGTGCATCCGACCGCGGCGGAAGAACTCGTCACCATGTACAAACCGACTTACCGGGTGAGGGATGGTGAGCGCGTCTGACGCGACGACGACCGTCGCGGCAACGAGATTGCCGCGATGGAAGTGCGTGATCTTACAGCAACGTTCCGCGCAGGATCACAAGCGCCACAGAAAAATAGATCACCAGCCCGGTGACGTCGACCAGCGTGGCGACGAACGGGGCTGATGCGCTGGCCGGGTCGAAGCCGACGCGCTTCAGGGCGAACGGCAGCATTGATCCAGACAGCGAGCCGAAGGCGACGATGCCAACCAGCGTGGCGCCGATCGTCATTGCGATCAGCGGCCAGTGCGGGCCGTAGTCGTAGAAGCCGAAATATTGCCAGAGCGCGATGCGGCAGACGCCGACTACGCCAAGGATCGAGCCAAGCACCAGGCCGGTGGGCAGCTCCCGCAGGGCCACCCGCCACCAGTCGCCAAGGCCGATCTCGCGCAGCGCCAGGGCTCGGATGACGAGCGAGGTCGCCTGCGAGCCGGAATTGCCGCCGGAGCTCATGATCAATGGAATAAACAGGGTCAGCACGATCGCCTTTTCCAGCTCGCCCTCGTAGCTCTGCATCGCGTTGGCGGTCAACATCTCGCTGATAAACAGCGCACACAGCCACCCGGCGCGCTTCTGGATCATCGCCAGAAAACCCATCTTCATATAGGGCTCGTCGAGAGCCTCCATGCCGCCGAAACGATGCACGTCCTCGGTCGTTTCCGAGATCATCGTATCGATGATGTCGTCGATGGTGACGATGCCGAGGAGCTTGCCGTTGTCCACGACCGGGACGGCGAGCAGATCATATTTGGAGATCAACTGAGCAACCTTTTCACTATCGGTCAGCGGTGAAACAGTGATAGGCGCACGATCCGGCGCTATTGCCATGATCAGTTCGTCGGGTTCGCCAGCGATCAGTCGACGCAGGCTGGTCGAGCGCAACAGGACCTGCGTTTGCGGATCGACGATGTAGATCGCGTAGACGGTTTCGCGCGTCCGCTCGACCTTGCGAATGTAATCCAGCGTGCGGGCAACGCTCCAGTCCGGCGGCACGCCGACATATTCAGTCGTCATGAGCGAGGCGGCGCTGCCCTCGGGGTAGCCGAGAATAGCAAGCAGCGTCGCGCGCAGCGGTGGCGCCAGGCCGCCGAGCAGCTCGGAACGAGCCGGTTCGTTCAGATCGCGCAGTATGTCGGCGGCGCGGTCGACCGACATGGCGGCAAGCAGTCTGCCTGCCTTGATGCGGGGTAGTGCCTCGACGAGTTCGGATGCGCCGTTGAGCTTCGGCTGGTCGAAGATCTCGACCAGCCGCTCGAACGGCACTTCGCAAAGCAGCTCCGATGCCGTCTCGCGAGGCTCCTGGTTCAGCGCCTCGACCATGTCGGCGACATGTTCGTTGGCAAGTACGCGGGCGATGGCATCGCCGCCCGCAACGGGGGAAAACTCGTTCATGGCTCACTCCTTGCCGTCCGGCAGGACGTGAGCCTGTCAGATCACGTCAAGCGGACGGCGGTTGCGTTCGACTGTGACTGTCGCCAGGCATGGCGCTGTGACCTTTCTGCTCGCGGGTTCGAGTTGAGATTCTGCAAGCCGGCGCAACATAGGAGCGTGCCTTGCCAAGTCAATCGCGAGAGCGGGTTAAAACGGCGGCAGACCGACCGGATCGCGAGACTGTGATCGGGCTACGTCACAGGCAGGCTGGATGCTGGCAATGGTGCCGCAGCTATCTCTGCTTGAGCCGGCGGGGAAAGCGCAGCCACTTGTCCTCGGCCGGCCGCGTCGGCTGCGTGAGGATGGTGGTGAGCTCGACCGGCAAGCTCGGAACCAGCGGCTTCTTGGTGGCGACGCCGTCGGCGATCGCAACGACGCTGTGGTAGAATTCGGTGCCCGCGAGCGATCTCGGTGGCGTCGCCTCATGCATGATCGAGATCACAGTTGCATCAGGGCAATTGTCCTTGATCGCCTGGTGGAAGGCGATCCGTCCATCGGGATCGAGAGCGCCAGTGGCTTCATCGAGGAACAGCAATCCCGGCTGCTGCAGCACGATACGGGCGACAACCAGTTTCTGTTTCTGCCCACCCGAGAGAACCTGATCCCAGATCTTTCCTTCACGGCTCTCATCGGCCAAATGCTCGATGAAATCGCCGAGGCCGGCCTTGTGCAGGGCGGATGCGACCTGCACGTCGGGATAATCATGCTCGGAACCCGGCAGGCAGACCAATTGCTTCAGCGAAACCTGCTGCAGCTTCACCTCCTGGGCGGCGTAGAAACTCCTGACCCCTTCCGGGAAGACGATGGTGCCGCGGCCATAGGGCCAAAGGCCGTTGATCGCCTTGATCAGCGAGGTCTTGCCGCAACCGGATTCGCCCTTCAGGAAAGTCCATTCGCCACGCCGGAAGCGCAAGTTCGCGGCACTCAGGAAGGGCGTTGCGTCCTCGCCCTGATGCGCTAGCTCTAGTTTCTGGATGGTCAGGCCGAAAACAGGGTTTTGGCGGTCGTAGCGAAAATCGGAGCGGCCGGTCTGCTGATAAAATTCCTGCGGGTGCTGAACGTTTTCGATCGCGTTTGCGAGTTCGGTGACGCGCTGGCTGTTGGCCCGCAGCGCGGCGATGGCAGGCATGACATGGATGAACCACGAGCATTGACTGATCAGCGAGTTGACCATCTCAGAGCCGGTTATGTAGCCCTTGAGATCGAACCCGTTATGGATGAAGGGAACCAAGCCTGGCCCGTAGGCGACAATGCGGGCACCGATGAAATTGTAGATCAGCTCGAACGAATTGTAGCCTGTGTTGACGATGTTCAGCCGCGCCCAGGTGCGGTCGATGTCGACATAGCGCTGGCTGTGCACTGCCTTCTGCACGTTCTCGCCTTGCGATGCGGCGACATGAAAACTGCGGCGCAGAAAGGTGATCAGCTCGCCGCGATAGCTGCCTTCGGCCTGCTGCATCCTGACATTGAGCCGTTCCAGCAGCCTGCCCAGCTTGACGGCGATCCAGGTGTTCAACGGTACGTAAGTGGCGACTGCCAGAAAGGCGAGGACGGCGCTGCCATAGCTGCCGAGGAACTCCAGCCCTTTGACCTCCGCCGAGTGTGCAAGCAGTTGCTGGCCGACGAAATACAATGAAGTAGCAACGGCCAAAACCCCCATCGCGAGGCCGATGGCGCCCCCCGTCATATCCTTGATCGATTCCTGGATGCGCTGGTCGATATTGTCGGGAGCGGCGGCACCTGACGAGCCATGCTGAGCGTGGAAATGGGTGTGATTGGAATCAAGCAGGGCTTCGTTGAACTGGCTGTCCAGCCAGCCGCGCCACTTGCGATGCAACGTTGCGGACACCAGGCTGCGGATACCGGTAAAACCCGCATCCTTGAGCAAGACCAGGAGGACAAGTATCCCGGCATTGGCCAGCAGTGTCTGAAGCGGGGTGGTGTTCGCGGCATCATGGAAAAAGGCGATCGAGTTGACCAGCTCTCCGGATGCTACGGCAAACCACACGCCTGACTTGCTGGAGAGCGCGGTGAGCAGGGCGATCACCAGCGTCAAGGTCCAGGCTTCCACCCACTTGTCCGAAAACCAGTAGGCCCGCATCAGGCCCCAGAAGCTGCGCATCGACGATACGGGCGTAAGGGGCGACTGCCTTGCGGCACCGCGGAGCCATTTTTCCGATATTGAATGTCGCGTTGGTCTATCGACCCGAATCACTATCCCGCCCAAACGATTTTTCTTTTGTTACGGACAGTAACACCAATTGATCATTTTACATTAGCTTTTCACTGGTCGCGGGTAGCTTAGCTCGCCAGCCGTTGCAGTGGAGCAACAGAATGAATGGGTCACGGCGCTATGCTGTCACGTTTCTGGGGCTGAATACCAAGGCAATTTCAACTAGTTACTTGCCTGCGCCGGAGCAGGTAGAGACCTTCCCCTAGGGAAGGTCTTCACACAGCTTTGTGAACATAGAAGCGCCGTCCAGCGGTCGATCTTCACAGCCCGAATCCGCCTTCGAGGCCAGTCCGGCGTCGTCGGCGGCCAGAACGTGACCGTATGATTCGTGGTTGAAGCTGCCATGTCAGGAACGCCTACGTTTGACAAAGATGCGCTTCGGATCGAACCTGCCGGACGCATCCAGGTTTGAACCGGGGGGAAGTTCTTCATGCTTGCACGGACATTGTTTGTGGCGATGCTCGCGATGTTTGCCTGGCTGCCGCAAACATATGCCGGCAGCCAGACCGTTCCCGCAAACGCCGAGGGACAGATCGAGTTCAACACGCCGTCCGGCAATATTGGCTGCATCTACACGCCGAAGGGCGGCACCAGCACCTACGAGCCGCAGGATGGCGGACCGGAGCTGAGCTGTTCGCGCGTCGAGCCCAGCTACGTCACCGTCGTCCTCGGCCCGAAAGGCCAGGCGACGCTGATCAAGAATCCGGGCGAGCAAGGCTGCTGCGGCGACGTCGCCAAGCTGGCCTACGGCAACAGCTGGAGCAAGGGGCCGTTTTCCTGCCAGTCCTCCACCAAGGGATTGACCTGCACCGGCAAGCATGGCCATGGCTTTTTCGTCAGCAAGGCCAAGGTGACGGTGAAGTAGTCGAAAATAGTCCGGCTCAGTTCGCCGTCTCCAGTTCGCCGCGTGCCTTGGCCGCAGCCACCTGGCGCAGCGCATCGGCAAGCGTATCGGCGTCCTGGGCGCCCATCACCGCATATTTGCCTTCAAGCAGAAAGCACGGCACGCCCGATATGCCCATGCGCGAAGCAGTGGCGATTTCGGTGCGCACCGCCTCTACATCGGCGTCCGTCGACAGAAGCGTTTCGACGACGGAGGCATCCATGCCGGCCTCGCGGGCGGCTTCGATCAGCACGGCATGATCGCCGAGATTGGCGCCTTCTTCGAAATTCAGCTGGAACAGCCGGCGCACCAGCCGGTTCTGAACGGCCTCGCCGGCCGTCCCGGCCCAGCGAATGAGCCGGTGCGCATCCAGCGTATTGGGCGCGACCTTGATGGCGTCGAAGGCAAAGGAAATCCCCTCAGCCTCGCCCAACGGCTCGATCCGGGCATGGATCTCGCGGATGCGTTGCTCGCTGCCGAATTTCGCTACCATGTAGTCGCGGCGGTTCTTGCCTTCGGGCGGAATCGTCGGGTCGAGCTGGAAGGGCCGCCAACGTATGTGAACGTCGATGTCGACGGCGGCAATCGCCTTGTCGAGCCGTTTCTGGCCGATAAAGCACCAGGGGCACACGACGTCGGAGACCACATCGACGGTAATCGAGTTCTCGTCGTTCATCTTGATCTCCTGTTCTGAAGAGGTCACTTCGGTTTGCGCCACCAGGTCGGCAACTGATAACCGTATATGGGCGTCTTTTGCAGATGTTCCAGATAGTTCCAATAAGCGAGCCATTGCTGGTTGTTGTGCTGGGTCGGCACCATGTAATTGCCTGAGATCAGCAGCCGGTCGAGGACCCGGACAGCAGCGACATAGTCCTCCTTCGAGCGAGCTCTCAACATCGCCTCGATCGCCGCGTCCACTGCTGGGTCGGCGACACCCGCTAGGTTGAACGAGCCTTCGGCCTTGGCGGCAGCGGATCCCCAGCGCCCGGCTTGCTCGATACCGGGCGACAGCGAGTTGTTGAAACCGGTCGAGCCGACCAGCACCTCGAAATCGAAACGCTGCTTGCGCGACTGGATCTGATCGCCGTCGAGGCTGCGAATGCTGACATCGATGCCGAGCTTCTCAAGCGTGCGCTGATAGATAGCGGCAAGTCGCTCTTCGTCCTGCGAGGCGGTCAGGATCTCGAAACCGAACGGCTTTCCCTGGGGATCGAGCATCGCGCCGTCCTGCACCGTATAGCCCGCGCTCTTCAGCAGCTCGAATGCCGCCTTCAGCACCTTGCGGTCCTGGCCGGAGCCATCGGTAACGGGCGGCCTGTAGGTGCCGTCCATGACATCTGCGGGCACGCGGCCGGGGTAGGGGGCCAGCAGGGCCTTTTCCTTTTCGCTGGCCGGGTGGCCGAGCGCGGACAGCTCGGAATTCTGCCAAAAACTCATCGTGCGCGTGTATTTGCCGCCGAACAGATTCTTGTTGGCCCATTCGAAGTCGTAGAGCATGCCGAGCGCGCGCCGCACGATCGGATTGGAAAATTTCGGCAGCCGCGTGTTGAACAGGAAACCGTTGAACACCGGCGGAATGCCGGTATCGAAAGTTTCGGCGATGACCTCGCCCCTGTGGAAGGCCGGAAAGTCGAGATCGCGCTCGCGTTTGACCGGGTCGCTGTCGTCGTCGATGGCGCAGATGCCTTTCTTGAACGCTTCCTGCTTGGCGTTGGCGTTGAGGAAATACTCGATGGTGATCTGGTCGTAATTGTCGAAGCCGCGCTTGGACGGCACGTCCTTGCCCCAATAGTCCGGATTGCGCTTGAACACGATGCGCTGGCCGGGCACGACTTGCGCCACCGTGTAAGGCCCGCTGCCGATCACCGGCTTCAGCGTCGTCCTGTCGAAAGTGTCCTTGTTGAACGCGTGTTTCGGGATGATCGGCGTCAGCGCAATGATTAGGGGAAATTCGCGGTCCGCCTTTTCGTTGAAGGTGAAGCGCACACTGCGGTCGCCGGTCTTTTCGAGCTTGGCGATCGCTTTCATTCGCTGGCTGTAAGGTGGCCGACCCTTCTCGGTGAAGACATCATAGGTGAACAACACGTCTTCCGGCGTCACCGGCTCGCCGTCCGACCATTTGGCCCTGGGATCGAGGTGGAATTCGATGCTCTTGCGCTCGGGATCCATGTCGGCGGTATCGGCGAGCAGGCCGTAGAGACTGAAGGCCTCGTCGTAGTTGCGCTGCATCAACGGCTCGAAGACAAGATTGCCAAAAGCTTGATCCATCATGCCGCGCGCGGTGGTGCGCAGACTTCTCAGGATGAACGGATTGAGATTGTCGAAGCAGCCGACGACACAATAGGTAATGCTGCCGCCTTTCGGCGCGTCGGGATTGACGTAGTTGAAATGATCATAGTCGGCCGGCAGCGCCGGCTCGCCCTGCATGGCAAGCGCGTGCTTCGGTTCCGACAGGGCCGGCTGCAGGGAAAGGCCGACAAACAAGATTGTGGCGATCAGCCAAACGACAACGCGGCCCATGACCGTCTCCTTCCCGATTCGATGCGCAGCATACATGAGCCGGTCGTGCACCGGCCAATCCCTCAACCCAGTCCCTCGGCCAAGATTCGCGTGGCCCGGGCTGGATTCGGCGTCGCTTGCAGTGTAACACGCCGTCCGGAGTCATTCTGTTGCCTCATTTCGGCAACAGGTAGCTGGACCACACGGCATGAAAAAAGCCGGTCCCGGGATCATTTGAGAGGAATGCACGACATGACGAGCCTGAACAGCAACGCGTACCGCCTGTCGGTCATGGCCGCTGGCGTGGTCGGCATTCTGGGCGCCGGGATTCCCGCTGCTGTCGCGCAGCAGCAACAGCAGATTCCGCAAGGCTGGTTCAAGGCCTGCACCAAGCAGGAAGATGTCGACATTTGCAATGTCCAGAACATCACCACCGCCGGCAATGGTCAGCTCATCACCGGCGTCAGCCTGATCGAATTGAAGGGCAAGGTGAACCGCAAGGTGTTCCAGGTGACGGTTCCGACCGGCCGTTTGGTTCCTCCCGGCATCGGCCTCCAGATCGACGCCGGCAAGGCGCAGAAGCTCGAGTACGTGATCTGTTTCCCGGATCGCTGCGTGGCGGAAGTGCCGCTGACCGATCAGCTCGTCGCGTCCTTCAAGAAAGGTTCGAACCTGACGCTGACCTCGGTCAATTTCCAGAACCAGCCGAACCCGATCAAGATCGCGCTGACCGGCTTCAGCGGCGCCTTCGACGGCCCGCCGCTGCAGCAGTCGGACATCGAGGACCGACAGAAGAAGCTCCAGGAGTTCGTCGCCAAGAACAATCAGGATTTTGCCAAGAAGCTCAAGGAAGAACAGGAAAAGGCGAAGGCCGCCAACTGATCGACGGGTTTTCGAACAAAACAAAAAGCGGGGTTCATGCCCCGCTTTTTTATTGAATCGGCTGATTATCGGGTCCAGACTTGTCTCAAGCCTGTCCGAGCCCAGCCAGATCCCGACTAAGTCAATGTCTCAATTGGTGCTTCGGCTCGTAGCGCCCGTCGGGCTTCTTGTCGAACATTTCACCAATCTGCGGATGCCGGACCGGTTCGCCCGACCGGTCCTCGAGTAAATTCTGCTCGGACACATAGGCGATGTATTCCGTCTCCGAATTCTCGGCGAGCAGATGATAGAAGGGCTGGTCCTTGCGCGGCCGCACGTCAGCGGGGATCGCCTCGTACCATTCGTCGGTATTGGCGAATTGCGGATCGACGTCGAAAATGACGCCGCGGAACGGAAACAGCCGGTGGCGAACCACCTGTCCGATCGAGAATTTGGCTGTTTTCATCGCACTCACCACTTGAACTTCTTGAACGCCACGCATCCTGGAACACGCAAGGAAACGCTCCAGGATTTTAGATTCTTACACACCGGTCAGGCAAAGATCGGCCCAGGCCTTACGGTCGACATCGTCATTATTTGGCGCAGACGCCGCGTCAATTCAATCCCGATCAGCTTGATGCCGGGTTGAGCATCCCAAGATGCGGATCAAGGGCGGTGGCCAAGATCGCTATCGCTCAGCCGGTTTTCGCAATCCGCCAAAAAAAGTCGCAAAACCGCTGCCGGGTCGAAGACCCTCGCGCATGAAAAACGCCCGCAACGGCGCAAACCCCTCAAGCGCGCCAAGACCAGCGCTGCGCATCAGCTGGGCCGGCAGCATGTCGGAAAGCAACGACATGTTCAGTAGGTTGACCGCGCTGCTGCGCGCCAGAATGTCCGGCCGCCGCTTGAAATCATAGGCTGCAAGCGCCTGGGCGGCGCCCGGGTCCGAGCGGTTTCTGCTTGCGGTACCAATCAGGTCGTCAATGTCCCGGATGCCGAGATTAAGCCCTTGCGCGCCGATTGGGGGAAACACGTGGGCGGCTTCACCGACAAGTGCCACGCGGCGATGCGCAAACCGCCACGGGCTCACCGCTGAAAGTGGGTAGACCTGCCGGCCGGGCTCAACCGACACGCGGCCCAGCATCGATTGCATCCGCTGTTCGACCCGCGTCGAAAGCTCGGCCTCGTCGAGTGCTGCAAGATCCTTGGCGATTTCGGGTTCGAGCACCCAGACAAGGCTGGACCGGTTGCCGGGCAGGGGAACCTGTGTGAACGGACCGGTCTCGGTGTGGATTTCGGTCGAGGTGAATGCGTGGTCGCTGCGGTGACCGAAATTGAGCACCAGCGCCGCCTGCGGAAAGGATCGGACCGAGGTCCGGATGCCGGCTGCCTCGCGGGCCGGCGATTGACGGCCATCGGCGGCAACTGCCAACGATGCCTCGATCTCGCTACCGTCGGCGAGAACGGCATGGGCATGGTCGGCATCGAGGCGCCATGCCTCCACCATCGACTTTCGCCATTCGATGCCCGAATGCGCGACAGCCTCGGCTAGCGTGCGGTTGAGAACGCTGTTGGGCAAGTTCAGCCCGAATTGCTCTTCGTTGATCTCGCTGGCGCGAAAGGTCACTGTCGGGCTGCGGATCAGCCGGTTGGTTGCGTCAACGATACGCATCACCTTGAGCGGCGCTGCGTGCGGCCTGATTCCGTCGAAGATCCCTAGCCGTTCGAACATCTCTAGGGCAGGGTTCATCAAGGCTGTCGTCCGGCCGTCGGGGCCGGCTGCGTCGGGTCCGACGAGCGTCACGGGAAAGCCCGCCTTGGCAAAGCCAAGCGCCGCGATCAGCCCCGCAGGGCCGCTGCCGGCGACCAGTATCCGTGCTGTTTCCCGATGGTTCAAATTCGGCTTCCGGATTGCGAGGTGAGGCCTATCCGACCTGCTGGTCCATATAGGTCAGGTGATGCCGCTTGATCAACGCGGCGATTCGGCCCATTCGGTTGCCATGACCGGCCAACAAGACTATTTCAGCCACCTCGACGGTACCGGCCGCGCGATGGCGAGCGTTGCGCGCAACCCTCGACTGACCGTGAGCGTTGTTGCCGGCATGGGCATCGCCCTTGCCTGGCTCCTTCTCGGCGTAATGGCAGTTCGGGGGGCGGCAAGCCGGCTCCCGGGCGCCGATGTACCGGGCGACGCCGTGCTGGAATACCTGCCGCTACTGCCGTTGCCGGATTTCCTTGCGCGTTTCTTCGCCCTCTGCCTTGCGCCGGCGCCGCTTCGCGCAAGCCTAGGCGCGCAAGGCGGGGCACTCACCGCGATGTGGCTGTTGATGGTCATCGCGACCATGCTGCCCTCCGCGGCGCCGATGATCCGCACCTATTGCGAGATCGCGGATACCGCCCGGATCAAGAGGGAGCCGGCCGTCCATCCGCTGATCCTGGTCGCTGGATATTTGAGCGTCTGGCTTGTCGCCTCGGCAATGTTCGCTGCCCTGACGCTCGCAATCCATGCATTCGCCTCATCCGGGCAGATGCTCGATCCGCTGGTTGGAATTGCCGGGGCAGCCGCGCTGTCGATCGCTGGTCTCTATCAGTTCAGCCGGCTGAAGGAAGTCTGTCTGGACAAGTGCAGAAATCCGTTCTCGGTCCTGTTCGCCAACTGGAGCGCCAGGCCCATTCGTATTTTGCGGCTCGGCATGAAGCAGGGCCTGTGGTGCCTTGGATGCTGCTGGGCTCTAATGCTGGTAATGTTTGCCGTCGGTGTGATGAACGTGTTCTGGATGGCGATGATCGGCTTGTTCAGCCTGGTCGAAAAACGGACGGCAGGCAATCTGCCGACGCGGCTGGCCGGTGCGATACTGCTTGTCTGGGCAGCAGCGCTACTAGTAGTCTCGACATGAGGGGGACAATTCGATGACAGACCAAAACTGGGCAATGAAGGGAGAACTCGTCCTCTCCTGCAATTGCACGGTTTTTTGCCCTTGCGTTCTGTCGCTCGGCAACCATCCGCCTACGGAAGGCTATTGCCAAACCTGGGCGGGGTTCCGCATTGATGCCGGCCATTTCGGCGACGTCGACCTGTCCGGTCTCAATCTTGGGCTGATCATGGAAATCCCCGGCTATATGAGCCGCGGCAACTGGACGGCCGGCCTTTTCATCGACAAGCGCGCCTCGGTTTACGCTGTGAAGGGACTGACGAAGATATTCACCGGCAAGGCGGGTGGAACCACATCGCTGCTCTCCATCCTGGTCGGACAGTTCCTCGGCGTCGAGCAGGTGCCGATCACCTACGAGACGCGTGAGAAAACACGCATCTTCCAGATACCGAAGATCATCGATGGTGCGGTGACGCCGATCACCGGCAAGGATCGCGACAAGGATACAGTCATCAGCAATTCGGAATACTGGATTGCGCCGGAAATCATCGTCGCCAAATCCGACAAGAGCAAAATGCGGGCCTTTGGCCGCAACTGGAACTTTGCTGGCCGCTCGGCCGAAATCTGCAAGCTGGATTGGCGGGGCCCGTGAGCAAGAAGACGACGGCCAGGAAAATCGCCGACCGGATTCCGCGGCCGAAGAAGAAAGTCACCTGGCCGCAGGCGCGGGCGTTCTCGGTCCATCTCTTGACCGCGTCGGGCTCATTCCTGGCGTTTCTGTCGCTAGTGGCAGCAAGCGAGCAGCGCTGGACGGCGATGTTCTGGTGGCTGGGGCTGGCGCTTTTCGTCGACGGCATCGACGGGCCGATCGCCAGGAAGCTCGACGTCAAGGAAATCCTGCCGACATGGTCGGGCGAACTGCTCGACAACATCATCGACTACGTGACCTACGTGTTGATTCCGGCCTTCGCGCTCTATCAGCGCGGCTTCATGGGCGAGCGCCTGTCGTTCCTGTCTGCGGCGATAATCGTGGTGTCGAGCGCGATCTACTATGCCGATACCGGCATGAAGACGAAGGAGAATTTCTTCAAAGGCTTTCCGGTCGTCTGGAACATGGTGGTGTTCACGCTGTTCGTCATCGAACCAGGACAATGGGTTTCCTTCGCCGTGGTCGTGGTGGCCGGCATTCTCACCTTCGTGCCGATCAATTTCATCCATCCGGTGCGGGTGAAGCGGCTGCGGCGCGTTAATCTCGGCATGACGCTGCTTTGGTGCGCTTTCGGCGCGCTGGCGCTGGCGCAGGCCGCACTTGCCTCCTTCTACGACCAGATCGGCGTGCTGGGCGAGCAGGTCAGCGACTTCATCAAGATCGGGATCACGGTCACCGGGCTTTACCTCGCCTGCATCGGCGCTATCATGCAGTTCTTTCCAAATCTCGGCGCCAAGCCGGACAAGAAAGCCTGATCCCAAGAGAGTCTGAAAATGTCCAAAGCGATCCGCATCCATGCCCATGGCGGTCCGGAGGTCCTGACCTATGAGGATGCCGATCCCGGGCAGCCAGGCTCGGGACAGATCCTGGTCAAGCACAGCGCGATCGGTCTCAATTTCATCGACGTCTATTATCGCTCGGGCCTCTATCCGCCGCAGGGCGGATTTCCGCTGATCCCCGGCGGCGAGGCGGCCGGCGTGGTCTTGAAGGTCGGCTCGGATGTCGACTGGCTCAAACCCGGCGATCGCGTCGCCTATGCCGTGACCACCGGCGCCTATGCCGAGCAGCGCGTGATCGCTGCCGACCGCGTGGTGAAGGTGCCGGACGGCATCAGCGACGAACAGGCCGCGGCGATGATGCTAAAGGGCATGACGGCCGAATATCTGTTGCGCCGTACATTCAAGGTGAAAGCCGGCGACACGATCCTGTTTCATGCGGCGGCCGGCGGTGTCGGCCTGATCCTCGGCCAATGGGCCAAGCATCTCGGCGCGACGGTGATCGGCACCGCGAGCTCGACCGACAAGATCGAACTCGCCAAGGCGCATGGCTTCGACCACGTGATCAACTATCGCGAACAGGATTTCGTTGCCGGCGTCGCGGCTATCACCAGTGGCAAGAAATGCGACGTCGTCTATGATTCGGTCGGCAACGACACGTTTCCAGCCTCGCTCGATTGCCTGCGGCCGCTCGGCACGTTCGTCAGCTTCGGTCAATCGTCTGGGCCGATCCCGCCCTTCAGCATCTCGTTGCTGGCGCAGAAGGGCTCGCTGTTCGCAACGCGGCCGACGCTGTTCGTCTACAATGCCAGGCGCGAAGACCTCGAGGCTTCCGCCGCCGCATTGTTCGACGTGGTGCTCAGCGGCGCCGTCAAGATCAAGATTAACCAGCGTTACGCGCTCAGCGAGGCCGGCAAGGCGCATTCCGATCTCGAAGGGCGCAGGACCACCGGGACAACGATACTTATCCCTTGAGCGCCCGCAGTTTCGGCCCGCCGACGCCGCCGTTCTTGCGAACTGCTCTTTACCGCTTGAGTTTCCGCTGAAATTCTTGAAGCTCTTTCAAGTCGTGAGGCGCTTACCGTAGAGAGCAGGGCGCGCATACGATGCTTGCGGGAACACAGAACATGTCTGGCAAACCAGATGGAGGCACCGTGAGTGCAGATCAGGACGGCGCAAACCTGCTTGAGGTTCGCGGCCTCACAAAGATATTCGGCACGCTGACAGCCTGCGACCATGTCGATCTCAACATCGCCAAGGGCGAGATCCATGCATTGCTTGGCGAGAACGGCGCCGGCAAGTCGACGCTGGTGAAAATGCTTTTTGGATCGCTGGAACCGAATTCTGGCGAGATTTTCTGGAATGGCCAGGCGGTCAGGATCACCAGCCCAGGCACCGCAAAAAAGCTCGGCATCGGCATGGTTTTCCAGCATTTTTCCCTGTTCGAAGCGCTGACGGCGGCGGAGAACATCGCGCTGTCGCTGGATGACGGCTCGCCGATCAGCACGATCGCGGCCAAGGCGAGGGCGCTCTCCTACAGTTACGGCCTGCCTCTCGATCCGCTATCGCTGGTCGGTGATCTGTCGGTCGGCGAGCGCCAGCGTATCGAAATCATCCGCTGCCTTCTCCAGACGCCGCAACTAATCATCCTCGACGAGCCAACTTCGGTGCTGACGCCGCAGGAGGCCGATAAGTTGTTCGAGACGCTCGAACGGCTGCGTTCGGAAGGAAAGTCCATCCTCTACATTTCGCACCGGCTGGAAGAAGTCAAACGCATCTGCGACCGCGCCACCGTGCTGCGTCACGGCAAGGTGGTCGGCCATTGCAATCCGCGCCAGGAAACCGCGTCTTCGTTGGCGCGGATGATGGTCGGCAACGAGGTCCAGGCCGTGGTGCGGGCGCCGGCCGAGGGTATCGAGACCGCGCCGGTGCTGCTTCAAATCCGCGAACTCACCCGCAAGCCGGCGACCCCGTTCTCGATCCCGCTCAGGAACATCAATCTTGAAGTCCGGGCCGGCGAGGTGATCGGCATTGCCGGTGTGGCCGGCAACGGCCAGGGTGAATTCTTCGAATCCGTTTCCGGCGAGGTGCTGCAGGAGGATACCGGCTCGGTCCGCATCCGCGGCAAGGATGCCGGCGGCCTCGCCATCACCGGCAGGCGCCTGATGGGCGCTGCCTTCGTTCCGGAAGAGCGGCTCGGCCACGGCGCAGCACCGCGCATGAGGCTTTCGGAAAACCTGCTTCTGTCGCGCCACGCCACCGACGGCAAGATGTTTGTCGGCGCCGGTGGAATGGTCAAGAGCGATGCGATCTATACCGCTGCCCAGCGCATCATACAGGCAATGGACGTGCGCAAGAGCGCGCCGGATCCGGAGGCTGCGGCCCTTTCGGGCGGCAATCTGCAGAAATTCATCGTCGGCCGCGAACTCGATCGCCGGCCAAGCGTCTTGGTGGTCAATCAGCCGACCTGGGGGGTCGACGCGGGTGCGGCGGCCCACATCCGCCAGGCGCTGATCGAACTGGCGCGCAGCGGCTCGGCGGTGCTGGTGATCAGCCAGGACCTCGACGAGCTGTTCGAGATTTCCGATGCGATCACGGTCATGCACAATGGCGAACTGTCGAAGCCGCTGCCGATAGCTGAAGCGACATTCGAGAAAATCGGGCTGCTGATGGGCGGCGCCGAACCCGGTCATGCCGAACATACGCTGGAGACGGCTTGATGCGCCTCGAACTTGTAAAACGCCCGCAGCGCTCGATGCTGTTTTCGGCACTCTCGCCTTTCATCGCTTTCGTTTTGACGATCATAGCCGGTGCCATCATGTTCGCGCTGCTCGGCGTCAACCCGTTGACTGCGTTCCGCATCTACTTCATCGAACCGATCAGCCAGGTCTGGCAGTTGCATGAGCTGGCGATCAAGGCTGCCCCCCTGATCCTGATCGCGGTCGGACTGTCGGTCTGCTACAAAGCCAACATCTGGAACATCGGCGCCGAAGGCCAGTTCATCCTGGGCGGCATTGTCGGCTCGATCTTCCCTGTGCTGTTTCCGCAGTTCGAAGGCCCATTGGTGCTGCCGCTGATGCTTCTTTTCGGCATGGTCGGTGGGGCTGCCTATGCTGCAATCCCGGCACTGCTGAAGACGCGCTTCAACACCAACGAGATCCTGACCAGCCTGATGCTGGTCTATGTCGCCCAGCTCTTCCTCGATTGGCTCGTACGCGGGCCGTGGCGCGATCCGCAGGGCCACGGTTTCCCGCAAACCATCCAGTTCAACGACTCGGCCATACTGCCGGAACTCCTCCCGGAATCCGGCCGGGCAAACTGGGGATTTGTCTTCGCGTTGGTCGCGGCGATACTGATCTGGATCCTGATGAGCCGTATGCTGAAAGGCTTCGAGGTCCGCGTGCTCGGCTCAAGCCCGAGGGCAGGGCGCTTCGCCGGGTTTGGCCTTAACCGTATGGTCTTCTTTGCCTTCCTGCTGTCGGGCGCACTGGCCGGACTTGCCGGGATTTCGGAGGTCTCGGGAGCCATCGGACAATTGCAGCCGGTGATTTCGCCCGGCTACGGATTTACCGCTATCATCGTGGCATTCCTCGGCCGGCTCAATCCGCTCGGCATCGTCGCCGCAGGCCTTGTGCTGGCGCTGACTTATCTGGGCGGCGAGGCAGTGCAAAGCGCGCTCGGCATCTCCGACAAGGTGGCGCGCGTGTTCCAGGGCATGCTTTTGTTCTTCGTGCTCGGCTGCGACACGCTCATCCATTACCGCATTCGCCTGATCGGCTTTTCCGCGCCGAAGCTCGAGGCAGCGCCGAAGCTGGAGGGAGCCCGCTGATGGACGTCACTGTCAACATCCTCTTGACGATCGCGACGGCGGCGACGCCGCTGCTGATCGCGGCGATCGGCGAACTGGTGGTCGAACGTTCGGGTGTGCTCAATCTCGGCGTCGAAGGAATGATGATCATGGGTGCCGTCGGTGGTTTCGGCGCCGGCTATCTCACCGGCTCGCCTTGGATAGGGCTGTTGGCGGCAATCACCATGGGGGCAGTGTTCTCGCTTCTGTTCGCCGTCATGACGCTGTCGCTGGCCACCAATCAGGTGGCAACCGGCCTGTCGCTGACACTGCTCGGCCTCGGGCTTTCCGGCATGATGGGGACGAATTTTGTCGGCCAGCCTGGCGAGAGGCTGCCAAACCTCGACATTCCCGGCCTGACCGCAATCCCGGTCGTCGGCAGGCTGCTGTTCGGCCAGGATCCAATCTTCTACATCTCGATCGCGCTTACCGCTGCCGTGATGTGGTTCCTGTTCAAGACCCGCACCGGGCTCACGCTGCGCTCGATCGGCGACAGCCACGCATCCGCCCATGCGCTTGGTATCCATGTCATCCGCTACCGTTATCTCTCAGTGATTTTCGGCGGCGCTTGTGCCGGCCTCGCCGGCGGCCACCTATCGCTGGTCTACACGCCGCAATGGGTGGAGAACATGACCGCCGGCCGCGGCTGGATCGCGCTGGCTCTGGTCGTCTTCGCTTCCTGGCGGCCGTGGCGGGTGCTGGCCGGCGCCTATATTTTCGGCGCGATCTGGGTTGGCCAGCTTCACGTCCAAGCTATAAATCTGCAGGACTTCGTCGACGCGCCCTGGTTGCTCTACAAGTTAATTGCGTTCTTAAAATCGTTTCCCTCGCAACTGCTTTCTTCGCTGCCCTATCTGGCAACTGTCGTGGTTCTCGTTCTAATCTCGCGCAACAAACGTTTGACGATGATGAACACGCCGGCCTCCTTGGGCCAGCCATTCGTTCCGGATCGTTGACAACAAAAAGACGGAAGCTCCAAGGCTTAACTCAGAGAGGTAACAAAATGAAAAAACTGCTTATTGCCCTGCTGGCGACGACGGCCGCATTGACCCTGGCGGTCTCAGCCGAGGCGGCGGACAAGCTGAAGGCATGCTGGGTCTATACCGGCCCGATCGGCGATTTCGGCTACTCCTACCAGCACGACCAGGGCCGCCTCGAGGTGGAAAAGGCACTCGGCGACAAGGTCGAGACCGCCTATCTCGAAAACGTCTCCGAAGGCCCCGATGCCGACCGCGCCTTCGAGCGCCTGGCGCGCGAGGGATGCAAGATCATTTTCGGCACATCCTTCGGCTTCATGGACCCGGAAGTGAAGATCGCAAAAAAATTCCCCAAGGTGATGTTCGAGCACGCCACTGGCTACAAGACCGCCAAAAATCTCGGCATCTACAATGCGCGTTTCTATGAAGGCCGCTACGTACTTGGCCAGATCGCGGCCAAGCAATCGAAGTCGGGTGTCGCCGGCTACATCGTTTCCTTCCCGATCCCGGAAGTTGTGATGGGTATTAATTCCTTCATGCTAGGCGCACAGTCGATCAATCCGAACTTCAAAGCCAAAATCGTCTGGGTGAACTCCTGGTTCGATCCGGGCAAAGAAGCTGACGCCGCCAAGGCATTGTTCGACCAAGGTGCCGACATCATCGTCCAGCACACCGACTCGACCGCTGCGTTGCAGGTGGCGGAGGAGCGCAAGCTGCACGGCTTCGGCCAGTCCTCCGATATGATCAAGTTCGCACCGCACGCGCAGCTGACCGCACTGACCGACGAATGGGGCCCGTACTACATCAGCCGGGTCCAAGCGGCACTCGACGGCACCTGGAAGCCCGACAATGTATGGCTCGGCATCAAGGACGGCGCCGTCAAGCTGGCGCCGTTCACCAACATGCCCGACGACGTCAAGGCGATGGCCGAAGCCACCACCAAGAAGATCGCCGACGGCTGGAACCCCTTTACCGGGCCGATCGCCAAGCAGGACGGCACACCTTGGCTGAAGGAGGGCGAGGTCGCCGACGACGCCACGTTGCTCGGCATGAATTTCTACGTGAAAGGCGTCGACGACAAGCTGCCGCAGTAGGCAACCGGGAAGCACACCGAACGAAAGAGCGCCGCGAGGCGCCCTTTCATTTCGGACTGAGTGATCTCAGACCGCCGAGCCGTAGAGGTCGTAAGCGTCGGCGCGATCGATCTTGACCGTGACGATGTCGCCCGCGCGCAAGGGCCGCCGCGACTGGATATGGACCGAGCCGTCGATTTCGGGCGCGTCGTATTTGGTCCGGCCCTTGGCCGAATTGCCATGCGCCTCGTCGATCAGGACCGGCAGTCGCTTGCCAATTTTCCTGGTGAGCTGCGTTGCCGAAATCTTCTGCTGGCGCTGCATGAAGCGGTGCCAGCGGGCTTCCTTGATCTCCTGCGGCACCTGCTCGAGGCCGAGCTCGTTGGAGCGGGCGCCTCTGACCGGCTCGTATTTGAAACAGCCGGCGCGGTCGATCTTCGCCTCGTCCAGCCAGTCGAGCAGCATCTCGAAATCGTCGTCCGTCTCGCCGGGGAAACCGACGATGAAGGTGGAGCGGATGGCAAGGTCCGGGCAGACGTCGCGCCAGCTGCGAATGCGCTCGAGCGTCTTTTCGCCATGAGCGGGCCGGCGCATGTTCTTCAGCACCTGCGGCGAGGCATGCTGGAACGGAATGTCGAGATAGGGAAGAATCTTGCCTTCGGCCATCAGGGGGATGACGTCTGCGACATGCGGGTAGGGATAGACATAGTGCATGCGCACCCAGACACCGAGCTTGCCCAGTTCTTCCGATAGATCGAGGAACTTCGCCCGCACTTCGCGGTCGCCGAACATGCTGGTCCGGTATTTGATGTCGATGCCGTAGGCGCTGGTATCCTGCGAGATGACGAGGATCTCCTTGACCCCGGCCTTGGCCAGCTTCTCGGCTTCGCGCAACACGTCGGCGGCCGGCCGCGATACGAGGTCGCCACGCAGCGCCGGGATGATGCAGAAGGTGCAGCGGTTATTGCAGCCTTCCGAAATCTTGAGATACGCATAGTGGCGCGGCGTAAGCTTGACCCCTTGCGGCGGCAAAAGGTCGATGTAGGGATCGTGGCTCGGCGGTGCTGCCTCATGCACAGCCGCCATAACGCTTTCATAGGCTTGTGGACCAGTGATGGCGAGGACGTTGGGGTGTCTTTCACGAATGACGTCCGGCTCGGCGCCGAGGCACCCGGTAACGATAACCCTGCCGTTCTCTGAAAGTGCCGAGCCGATGGCATTGAGCGATTCATCGCGAGCCGAATCGAGGAAGCCACAGGTGTTGACGACGACCAGGTCGGCGCCGTCGTGCTTGCGGGCGATCTCGTAGCCTTCAGCGCGCAGGCGGGTGATAATGCGCTCCGAATCCACAAGGGCTTTCGGGCATCCAAGGCTGACGAAACTGACGCGAGGGGCGGACATCAAGCTTTTCCGGATTCAGGATTGGCGGCGCAGTACCACAGTTGTTGCCGCATTGGTATGGGCAGCGGCTGCGGCGAAACGCAACCGCCGGCATCGCCGAAGGCTCGCCGAAATCGAAGTCGCGGCCGATGCGAATTCGAGTCGATGCGTCAGCTCACCGCACTGCTGACATGCGGCAAGACTTCCACCGCGCCTCGATAGATCATATCGAGTGCGACATAGAAGATGATCAAAAGGCCGATATAGGCGATCCAGCGATGGCGGTGCAGCAGCTTGGCGATGAAGCTCGCGGCAAGGCCCATCAGCGCGATCGACAGGACGAGGCCGATCACCAGCACCTGGAAGTGATCGCGCGCTGCGCCGGCGACCGCCAGCACGTTGTCGAGCGACATCGACACGTCGGCGATGACGATCTGCAATGCCGCCTGACCCAAGGTCTTCTTACGCGCCTTGCCGGCCACCATATCATCGCTGTTGATATCGGAATTGGACAGCGCTTCCGTCGCCTCCACCTCGTCGGCATGCGACGTGCGCAGCTCGCGATACATCTTCCAGCACACCCACAGCAGCAAGATGCCGCCGGCCAGCAGCAGGCCGACAATCTGCAGCAGGGTGACGGTGATCGCGGCAAAACCGATGCGCAGCACCGTTGCCGCCACCACGCCGATGAGAATCGCTCTCTTGCGCTGCTCGACCGGCAAGCCCGCTGCGGCCAGGCCGATGACGATGGCGTTATCGCCTGCAAGCACGAGATCGATGGCGATGACCTGGAGCAGGGCAGAGAAGCCCGCGGCAGTGAAAATTTCCATCGACTGGAAGTCCCTTGCTGGTTGGCCGACCGTTTGCGTCGAATGCCTGGAGGGCCTAACGTGTATGGTTCCCGCACGTCAAGGGACTGGTTAGAACAAGGTCGGCAATATACAGAGTTTGCGACTATCGGCCCGAAACACCTGCAAAATGCGGCCACAGGTCGCGAATGCCTAGTTATAGAGATTGTATTTGGGCCAGTCGCTTTCCGGAATTTCATCACCGATCCGGTAGCGGAGCTGCAGGACTTCCATATGGTCCGGCGCTGTCTCGCATTTGAATTTCAGCCGGTACCATTGTCCCTTGCTGCGAAACGCAGCACCCGGGCTCCTGATCGCATCGGCGCCCATTTCGGGCGTCGCAAAAGCGTAGGCGACGACACGATCGGCTTTGTATTTGTGGTCGTCGCGGGTAATCCGGTCGAGAATTTCGGCGTCGCATCGCTGCTCCAGCCGGGTTTGCGGATCGAGTTTCAGCAGGCCGGCGCGCAATGCGCTGTCCATTGCGCTGGCCGGCCAAGGCAGCGCCATCCATGCGAGGACCGCAAAAAATAACCTATTCATGGGCGGGAGAAGCACCATCTTTCGTCGCAAAAATCAATCCGATCGGGGGCTCGCTCATGTCCCGGTCATCTCGATGCAAGCCCGGGAGATTGCGTTCGGGACAAAGAGCGTCACTGGCGGAGGGAGTGGGATTCGAACCCACGGTGGGCTTGCACCCACGCCGGTTTTCAAGACCGGTGCCTTAAACCGCTCGGCCATCCCTCCAGGGTGATTTTTCAATCACTTAGGATATCGCGAGAGGAGCGGGTTCGAGCTGTCGGTACCGGATTGGCACCAGGACGTTCCCCGATCGGTTCGCGCTCCATTCCTGTAAAGCTGCATTCGACGCCAAGTCAACCGTGGCGGCCGCACCTTTCGGCGCGATCCAGGACGGTGAGCAGCGTCATGGCGAGCTGTTTGTGCCGAGTGTGGAAAATCGTTTTTAAAACCCGCACGGACTATTAATCGTTGCGCGCTGATATGTTGGGCGCATTAGGCACATGTAAGTAAAATCGTCTTCTGGAGTTGAATTTTGGCCGTACTTGGCGCTCTCCCGCCCGGTCTTCGCTGTAGACCAATTCGCGAAACCGACTGGGAGGGAGTGGTTGATTGTCTGTGCAGGGGCTTTCCGGCGCGTAACCGAAGTTACTGGATCCGGGCTCTGACCCGTTTGTCGAAGCGGCCTGCGGTTGCCGAGTTCCCACAATATGGCTTTGCTTTGGAGCATGCCGATCGGATCGTCGGCGTTGTGCTCACCCTTTATGCGCGCTACCAGGGGTCGGAGAGCGAGGAAATCCGCTGCAATCTTTCGAGCTGGTCAGTCGACGCAGAATTCCGTTCCTATGGCGCCATGTTGGTTGCGGCGGTTCTCAAGCGGAAGGACGTGACCTACACGAACATTTCGCCGGCGCAAGCGACATTGAAAGCCAACCGGGCGCTCGGCTTTCGGCTCTTCTCCAGCGGACAATTTACCTTCTTGCCGGCTTTAAGTTCGGCGCCGCGGTCATGTCGCGTGGTCGAAGTGCGTCCCGATCTTCCGGAACTGGCGATGCTGTCCGAGAGTGAGAGATACATACTCTCGGAACACGCCGCGCTGGGGTGCCTGTCGTTGATCTGCATCTGCGATGGAGCAGCGTTCCCCCTGGTGTTGATGCCGCGCCGAATGTTGCACGGTCTTATCCGGTGCCATCAGGTCATCTATTGCCGCTCGCTCGCGGATTTGAGCCGCTGCGCCGGTGCCATGGGGCGCTTTCTCTTGCGAAGCGGAATCCTGGTTTGCTTTGTCGACGCCAAGGAGCCGATTCCAGGTTTGGTGGGATGGTACCGCCCCAACAAGGGGCTGAAATACTTCAAGGGTCCCAGACCACCCGCACCTGGAGATCTGACGTTCACCGAGCTCGTGATCTTCGGTCCCTGAGTCTGCGCTCGCAGACACGCCAGGCGAGGTTCAAAGCCCGCCACGAACGGCGTTTTGCTGATCTAAGCGATGACTTCATCCCGACCGGCGAGACGGTCCGCGCCACAATCTCGCCCGGTTCCGACCACAATCGGTTAATACGGTGATAAACAATTCCTGCGCACAAAAGCATTGGGGTAGGGCGTTGCCGGCGTTTCTGGAGTGGGTGCTTTGGCATCGCTGACGTTTATGCTGCGGTGCCTTCGTCGATGCTATAGGGGACAATCAAAATATGCAGACCACGGCGCGCCCGCGTCTTCGTCGCGCTTTCGCTTTCGCGCTGTTTGCCTTGTCGGCAGCGTTTCTTGCGGCATGTGCCGCGCCGCAGCAGAAGGCGATGGTCAACAAGAAACCTCGCTCCAAGGAATATTTTTCCGAAGCCGAATATGGCGTGAAAGCCAGCCCGCGCGTGATGTTCAAGACGTCTCGGGGGCGCAACCAGCTCGGCAAGCCCTATCAGGTGCGCGGCAAGTGGTATTATCCGAGGGAAGACAAACGTTACGCCAAGGTTGGCCTAGCGTCCTGGTATGGTGAGGCGTTCCACGGCCGGTTGACCGCCAATGGCGAAGTCTACGACATGGCAGATCTGACGGCGGCGCATCCGACTATGCCGCTCCCGAGCTATGCGCGGGTCACAAACATGAAGACCGGCAGCTCGGTGATCGTGCGCGTCAACGATCGCGGACCCTATCATGATGGACGCATCATCGATGTGTCGAAGCGCGCTGCTGAAATGCTCGATTATGCCAATATCGGTACGGCCGAGGTGAAGGTCGAATATGTCGGCCGTGCGCCGCTCGAAGGCAATGACGGGCAGTATCTTATGGCTTCGTATCGTCCAGGCAACAGGGCGCCGGATCCGTCGGACGGTCTGCCCAGCGGTGTCATGGTCGCCATGAATGGGCCGTCGCCAAGCCTGGCGGTGAGCGCTGCAGCCGTGCCGTTCCCCCGTCAGCTGACGAATACCGGGCAGGGATCCGATGCAGGGCCTGTCATAGCGGTGCAAGCGTCTGCTTCGGGAGACATTGTACTGCCCGATTTCGGCCCGATCGTGCCGGAGCGTCCGGAGATCAACCTGCCGGCGCAATCTCCATTCACCATGGCGTCGCTGTCTTACGCCGACGAGCGCGTGCAGCGCGCCTCCAACGCGTTTGCCGAGCTGGACGACACCGGCATGTCGCCCGCCGAGCTTCTTCAATCGTGGAAGCGGCAAGCTCCTCCAACCCGGTCGCCCACGGACTATGTCGCGGCGGGTTCGTTCGAGGATGCCGCCGAGGCCGAGCGTGTGGCTGCCCAGCTTTCCAGCTTCGGCAAGACCGAAATCCAGCGCTCGGAACTTGAAGGCAAGGACTGGTACTCGGTCAACCTCTATGCCGACGGCCGTGGCAGCCTGGACGAGATGCTGCAGGCATCGTGGTCGCATGGTGCGCCCGATGCGCTTGCTGTACGCGACTGAGCTCGGGGTTGCCTGGTTTTTCGTGCGCGATTGATCCGCCAGGCAAAAGCCTGATAGGTTCTGCCAACGTGCAAGAGCGCCGGCTCACTGGTCGAATCTGATGAAATTTTTTCGCCCTTTCACTGGGCTTATAGCGCTCGGCCTGCTGCTGCTCTCGCTTGCGCCGGCCTCGGCACAGCTTTTCGAGACCAAGGCCGCGCAGGCCTTCATGATCGATGCCGAAACCGGAACCGTGCTGTTTTCCAAGGACGCCGACAGGTTGATCCCGCCGGCCTCGTTGGCCAAGCTGATGACGATGGAAGTGGTCTTCAACGCCATCAAATCGGGGCGCATGACGCTCGACGATACCTTCGTGGTGAGCGAAAACGCCTGGCGCAAGGGCGGCGCTCCTTCGGGGACATCGACTATGTTCGCGAAACTCAAGTCGACGATCCGGCTTGAAGACCTGATCCAGGGCGTGACCGTGCAGGCGGCCAATGACGGCTGCATCGTCATCGCTGAAGGAATCGCGGGGTCCGAGGCAAACTTCGCGGCGCAGATGACCGAGCGTGCCCGCCAGATCGGCTTGCAGAAATCGACCTTCGTCAACTCCACCGGTCTGCCGGCAGATGGGCAGCAAACGAGCGTTCGCGAACTCGCGCTTCTGGCGCTGCATATCTGGCGCAACTACCCGGATCTCTATCGCTATTACGGCCAGAAGGATTTTACCTGGAACAAGATTTCCCAGAGAAACCGCAATCCGCTGCTGGCCATGGATATAGGCGCAGACGGGCTCGCGGTCGGCGCCAGCGAGCAATCCGGGTTCGGCATTGTCGGCTCGGCCAGCCACAACGGCACAAGGGTGATCGCGGCGATGAGCGGCCTGGCAAACGACCGCGAGCGTGCTGAGGAAGCGCGAAAGCTGCTCGACTGGGGCGTTCGCTCCTTCGAGAAGACTGAAGTATTCGCCAAGGACGAAGTGGTTGGCGAAGCCCAGGTCTTTGGCGGCGCCAAGTCCGGAGTCGCGTTAAAGGCAAAAGGACCGGTGCAGATCTTCCTGCCGATCACCAACCGCGACAAGCTCACCGCCAAGATCGTCTATGACGGACCGGTTGCCGCGCCGGTGGAGGAGGGGCAGCCGGTCGGTACGCTGCGCGTCTGGATCGGCGATACTCTGAGCCAGGAGACGCCGCTGTTTGCCGCCGAGTCGATCGGTGTCGGTTCGCTGCCGCAGCGCGCGCTCGACGCCGCCAAGGAACTGGCCGTCGGCTGGCTGCGTTAGCACCGTCGCGGTGGACCTTTTTTCCCGCCGGGACTATACGGTCCCCGAAGTATGGACAAAGGCTTTGGCGCGCGGATTTTTCATCACTTTTGAAGGCGGCGAAGGAGCAGGCAAGTCGACGCAGATCGAGCGGCTGGCAAAGAAGATGCGCGCCAAGAAATACGATGTGCTGGTAACGCGTGAGCCGGGTGGCTCGCCGGGCGCGGAGGCGGTCAGGCATGTCCTGCTTTCAGGCGCAGCCGAGCCGTTCGGCCCCAAGATGGAAGCGTTGCTTTTCGCCGCTGCGCGATCCGACCATGTCGAACAGGTCATCCGGCCGGCGGTCGAGCGCGGTTCGGTCGTGCTTTGCGATCGTTTCATGGATTCTTCCCGCGTCTACCAGGGCGTCACCGGCGGCCTGGACCCGGCATTCATGGACGCATTGGAGAAGGTCGCCATCAACGGCATGGTGCCGGACATGACGCTGATCTTCGATATCGATCCCGCCGAGGGCCTGAGGCGCGCTACCGCCCGGCGGGGGAGCAGTGACGGACCGGACCGCTTCGAGAAGGAAACATTAGCCATCCACCAACGCCGGCGCGAGGCGTTTCTCGCGATCGCCGCAGCTGAACCCGAACGCTGCGTCGTCGTCGATGCGTCAGCCGACCTCGACACCGTGGAGGATGTCGTTACCGCCATCGTCTTCGCGGCTCTTGAGAGGATGATGCCGGCGCAAAGAAGGCAGGCGGCGCCGGCATGATTTTCGAACGCATCGCGCCCGAACAGCACGACACGCTGGACGGGGTGCCCGAGCCATCCGAGACGCCGCGTCTTGTCGGTCACCCGCAGACGGCCAACATGCTCGCCACCGCTTACCGCTCGGGAAAACTGCCGCACGCACTGATCTTTGCCGGACCGGTGGGCATAGGCAAGGCGACGCTGGCCTTTCATCTGGCGCATCATCTGTTGAAGCACCCGGCCTTCGAGCAGGCGCCGGAAAGCCTTGCCGTTCCAGATCCGGCTTCGTCGCTGTTTCGCCAGATCGCCACCGGGGCACATCCTTCGGTGCTGCATCTTACACGCCCCGCGAATGACAAGACCAAGAGCTTCAAGACAGTGGTCACGGTCGACGAAATCCGCAAGGTCAGCCGTTTTCTGTCGCTGACGTCGCACGACGGCAGCTACCGGGTGGTTATCGTCGATCCCGCCGACGACATGAACACCAATGCTGCCAATGCCTTGCTGAAGAATCTTGAAGAGCCACCGGCGCGGACCTTGTTCATCCTCATCGTCCATGCGCCGGGCAGTTTGCTGCCGACGATCCGGTCGCGCTGCCAGATGGTGCGATTGGCCCCGCTCGATGCCAAGAGCTTGATGGCGGTTCTGGAGGGCATCGAGCCGCCGCCACCGGAGGATCCTGCGGCGCGCGCGGCGCTGGCGGAGCGGGCAGGGGGCAGCGCGCGCAACGCGATCCTGTTGACGCAGTATGGCGGGCTTGAAATCGCCGCCACCCTCGATGCCCTGGTGATGTCCAAAAAGATGGATGTCGCAGGCGCCTACCGTCTTGCCGAGGCGGTCGCCGGCCGCGACCAGGCAATCCCGTTCGAGATATTCAATCGCCGCGCGCTCGACCTGCTGTCGGCCGGCGCCAGCCAGGCCGCGCTCGCCGGCGATCTCGCGCGGGCCAAAACGCTGTCGGATACTTGGCACGAGGCTTTGAACGCTATATCTGAAACGGAGACCTACAATCTCGACAAAAAGCAGCACGCCCTGACCATGATCGACCGCCTGAATTCTGCAATGCGAATGTGACGGCCGCTGGCGTGGCTTTGGAAGCCCCTGAGCATTGATCCCAATCAATCGCAGGAACTTCGAAGCCACCACATTGGCGTCGGATGGCAATTGCCGTTTCGATGCGATATCTCACCGCGACATCTTTCATTCAGACATTCATGACGGCTCATCCATGTCACGCGAAAAATACTACGTCACGACGCCGATCTTCTATCCGAACGGAAAGCCGCATATCGGCCATGCCTACAATGTGATCGCCAGCGACACGCTTGCCCGCTTCCAGCGGCTCGACGGCAAGGACGTCTTCTTCGTCTCGGGGACCGACGAGCACGGCTTGAAGATGCAGCAGACGGCGGACGCCGAAGGCCTGACGCCGAAGGCGCTTGCTGATCGCAATTCGGCGATCTTCCGTTCGATGCTCGAAGCGACCGGCTGCTCGAACGACGTTTTTATCCGAACTACCGAGGAGCGGCACTACAAGGCTTGCCAGGCGATCTGGACACGCATGGCTGAGAATGGCGACATTTACCTCGACCGCTACAGCGGCTGGTATTCGGTTCGGCAGGAAGCCTATTTCGATGAGGCCGAAACCAAGGTCGGCGACGACGGCGTGCGCCGCGAACCGCTCGGCTCGCCTGTCGAATGGACCGAAGAAGAAAGCTACTTCTTTCGGCTTTCCGCCTATCAGGACAGGCTGCTCGCACTATACGAGAACAGCCCCGAATTCGTCGGGCCGGCGGAGCGGCGCAATGAAATCGTCAGCTTCGTCAAATCCGGCCTCAGGGATCTGTCCATCTCGCGCACCACGTTTAACTGGGGCGTGCCGGTCCCGGGCGACGACAAGCATGTGATGTATGTCTGGGTCGATGCACTGACCAACTACATCACCGCTGCCGGTTATCCGGATCCGGCCAGCGAGAGATGGTCTTTCTGGCCTGCAAACGTTCATGTCATCGGCAAGGATATCGTGCGCTTTCACGCGGTCTACTGGCCGGCTTTCCTGATGTCGGCTGGCATCGAATTGCCGAAGCGCGTGTTCGCGCATGGTTTTTTGTTCAACCGCGGCGAGAAAATGTCGAAGTCGGTCGGCAACGTCATCGACCCGTTCGCCATGATCGAGCACTACGGTCTCGACCAGGTGCGCTATTTCTTCCTGCGAGAAGTGCCGTTCGGTCAGGACGGTAGCTACAGCCATGATGCGATCGTCAACCGCACCAATGCCGACCTTGCCAACGATCTCGGCAATCTGGCGCAGCGCTCGCTGTCGATGATCGCCAAGAACTGCGGCGGCGTGGTGCCGAAGCGTGGCGAATTGAGCGACGCCGACAAGGCGATCCTCGATCAGGCAGATGCCGCCCTTGTCACGGCGCGCAGGACGATGGCCGACCAGGGCATCCATTTGGCGCTGGCGGCGATCTTTGGCGTGGTGGCCGAAGCCAACCGCTATTTCGCCGGGCAGGAGCCATGGGCGCTGAAGAAGACCGATCCGGCACGCATGGAAACGGTGCTGTGGACGACGGCTGAGGTGATCCGGCGTGTCGGATTGCTGTGCCAGCCCTTCATTCCAGGCTCGGCGGCAAAGCTGCTCGATCTTTTGGCGGTGCCGGCGGACAGCCGCGACTTCGCGCATGTCGCCGAAGCTCATGCGCTGGTGTCCGGTACGGCACTGCCGGCGCCGGAACCAGTATTTCCACGCTATGTCGAGCAAACGGATACAAGCGCCTGATGCTGGTCGACAGTCACTGCCATCTCGACTTTCCGGATTTCGCCGAAGAGCGGGCGACCATCGTCGCCCGCGCCCTCGCGGCCGGCGTCGGCCGTATGGTGACGATCTCGACGAGGGTGAAGCGATTTAGCCAAGCGCTTGAGATTGCAGAGACTTTCGATGAGGTCTATTGCTCGGTGGGCACCCATCCGCACAATGCGGCGGAAGAGCTTGACGTCACTGTCGATGATCTGGTGCGGCTCTCTGCTCATCGCAAAGTGGTGGCGATCGGCGAGGCGGGGCTCGACTATTTCTACGATCATGCGCCGCGCGACGCACAGGCTCAGGGCTTTCGCACCCACATCGCCGCGGCGCGCGTGACCGGTCTGCCGCTGGTCATCCATTCGCGCGACGCCGACGACGACATGGCTGACATCCTCGAAGAAGAAACAGGGAAGGGCGCCTTCCCCTTCATCCTGCACTGTTTTTCGTCTGGGCGCAGGCTAGCCGAGATCGGTGTCGCGCTCGGCGGCTACGTTTCGTTTTCCGGTATCCTGACCTTCAAGAACTCCGCCGAGCTGCGCGCCGTCGCCGCCGATGTGCCGCGCGACCGTCTGCTGGTCGAGACCGACGCGCCATACCTTGCGCCGATCCCGTTTCGCGGCAAGCGCAATGAGCCCGCCTATGTCGCGCATACAGCCAAGGTGCTGGCCGAGACGATCGGCTTCAGCGAGGCCGAGATCGCTGATATCACCACGGATAATTTCTTCCGGCTGTTCAGGAAAATGCCGCGCCCGAGCGCGCCGGGCGCCTGACGCATGAGCGACCGGTTACGTCTTACCGTCCTCGGCTGCGGCTCATCGCCGGGCACGCCACGCATCACCGGCGACTGGGGCAGTTGCGATCCCGCGAACCCCCGAAACCGGCGCACGCGCACCGCAGCGCTCGTCGAGCGGATCGCGGCGAATGGCGTCCGGACCACGGTCGTCATCGACACCGGCCCGGATTTCCGCGAGCAGATGCTGCTGGCATCGGTCAGGCGCATCGATGCGGTGGTCTATACACATCCGCATGCCGACCATATCCACGGCATCGACGATTTGCGCGGCTTCGTACTGGAGCAGCGCCACCGGATCGACATCCATGCCGATCAGGCCACCATGCTGCGCTTACGCGAGGCGTTCCGCTACTGTTTCGAAACACCGAAAGGCAGTTCGTATCCGCCGATCGTGAACGCCCATATCATCGACCACGACAGGCCGGTGGTGATCGAGGGCGAGGGCGGCGCCCTCACCCTCGAACCGCTGGTGCAGCTTCATGGCGACATCACCTCGCTGGGTTTCCGCATCGGCGGGCTGGCTTATTGCCCTGATGTCAGCGACTTTCCGGACGCGACCGCCGAGCGCTTGCGCGGGTTGGACGTGCTGGTCATCGACGCGCTGCAATACACCGTCCATCCGAGCCATCTGTCGCTTGGCCAGGCGCTTGGCTGGATCGAAAGGCTGGCGCCGAAGAACGCGGTGCTGACGCATATGCATGTGCCACTCGACTACGCCACGGTAATGGCCGAGACGCCGGCCAACGTCGAGCCTGCTTATGATGGCATGACGATCGAAATCCCTTACGAATCAGCGTGAAGGACCAAGTTTTTACGGCTGGGTTTCTGAGTGGGATCTCGCAAGGTGCGTGAAACCAATTTCTCGGCCCAGCGGCTCGCTGGTGCTACTTCCACGCCACATCCTTATCTGCCATTTCAGTTCCATAATCTATCTTATGCGACCAGGGGCGCGCGGGAGTTGGACAAGGTTTCCATCCCGCTGCTGCCGGCCAGGCGCGAAGATTCGCAACCGGCATGCTACGGTTGCGAATCATGAAGCGACTTGGGCTCTTCACAAGTTTCGTCCTCACCCTCGCCTGCGTGCTCACTGGCGCGCGAGCGCAGGACTTTGATCGTGCGCCAGGCGAGAACGACCTGGCTTTCGCCAAACGTGTTGTCGGGTTCGCCGACAATGCTGATCCGCACACCACAGCCGTGAGCTGGAGCGGCCTCCAGACACTCTTCGTCGATTACCAGACCGCTGAGGACTATCCGGAACGCCCGCTCGTCGCGCTGCAACGGCTAGCTGACAACAGATATCGCGCAATCCAGGTCACGATCGGTGAACAAGAGGGCGACACGCCGGACATAGCGCTCGGCCTCGCCAACGCCGACCACGACCCGGCAAAGGAACTGATCGTGATACTTTCCTGGGCTCAGATGCACTACGATGTCGAAGGGACGCTCTACGAAGTTCGCATCTTCGATGGCCCCAAGCCAGGCCAGAAGGCGCTGACTCAATTGAAAGCGAGCCGGAAGTTCGACGCCACATGCGACTGCCATTGGCGCGACGGCACAACGAAGCACTTCCGCTTCAAGACGATCGCAGCGGTCAAGACTGAACTGAAGCGCCTGGGTTATTAGCCGCCGGCGAGGGCTCGCTTCCCGGATGCTGCCCTCGCCATCTCGCCTATGCTGACCCGCAATCGTCACCAGCGCCGGCACAGGCACAGTCTGGGTCGCTCGTCAGAACTCCATATCACCGAAGTCACCGCCATTGTCGGAGCTGGCATCGCCTGCCTGATCGGCTTCGTCCGGCTGCGGCGTCGGCTGTTCAGCGGCCTTCGCTTCGCTGCCGCCAAACATGCCGGCGATCGCGTTGCCGAGCAGCACTCCGCCGGCCACGCCCATCGCGGTCTGCGCAGCGCCAGCAAGAAAACCGCCGCCTGCCCGCTGTGGCGTGTCCTGCGGCCCTTCAGTTGCGACGGAGGCGGCGCGCCCTACCCGCGGAACCGAGCCCGAGCGCCTGCCGCCGCTGCGGCCGAAGAAGCCGCTGAGCGGTCCACCGCCGGCGGGCTGCTGCGCCTGCTCTTCCAGTTCTTCGATGCGCGCCTGAGCTGCGTTCAGGGCCTGCTCCTGCACCACGATCGTCTGGGCCATGTAATATGGCGCGCCAGGCTGCTGGCCGATCTGATCCTGGATAAAGCGCTCTGCTTCCGCATCGCGCGGCGGCGCCTGGCGCTCGACATTTGCCAATTTCTCGAAGAGGTGTCCGATCGCCTGTTGATCGTTTCTGTCCATGGTATCCGCCTCCGGTCGTGGTCCGACGCCGGCTATTCGCGCTCGCCGGTGAAGTTCAACAGCAGTTGGAAGATGTTGATGAAGTTCAGATAGAGCGAGAATGCACCGAAGACAGCGAGCTTCTGCTGTGATTCCGCACCGAAGTTTTCCGCATACTGCTCCTTGATAGTCTGGGTATCCCAGGCGGTGAGGCCGATGAAGACGGCGATGCCGATCACCGAGATCGCGAACTGGAGCGCGGTCGAGCCCAGGAAGATATTGACGATGCTGGCGATCACCACGCCGATCAGGCCCATGATCAGGAACGACGAGAACTGCGTCAGGTCGCGTTTGGTCGTGTACCCGTAAAGGCTGGTCGCGCCGAACATGGTGGCGGCGATGAAGAAGGTGCGTGCGATGCTGGTGCCGGTAAAGACCAGGAACACGGAAGCCAGCGACAGCCCCATGACCGCGCAGAATGCCCAGAACATCGCCTGGGCGCCGGCCGCCGACATCGTCTGCATCCGGAACGAGAACAAGAGCACAAAGGCCAGTGGTGCCAACATAACCACCCATTTCAGCGGTGTGGAGAAGATCGGCACGTAAAGCGCGGGTGTGGAAGCCACCACGAAAGCGATCACGCCCGTAACGACGAGGCCAAGGCCCATGTAGTTGTAGACGCGCAGCATGTGCCGGCGCAGGCCTTCGTCGTAGACGGCTCCGGCTCGGGCTCCGGCCCCGATATATCCGAGATTGTTCATGTGGTTCTCCTTCTTGAAGGTCGATCAGTAAAGCGTCTTGGCGAGCGCTTCGGCCGTGAGATCTATGCCTTGGATGTCGCTACGTGCGACGACCGCGTAGGCGACCTCGCCGATCTGGAAATAAGCTGAGGAAACGTCGCCCGAGGGAACGACAGTCGGCTTGACGACGTCGAATGTCCCGGGCCTGATTGCGAACAACGAGACCAGCCCCATCTCTTTCGTCTCGACAGCCATCTCGACGCTCGGGCCGAACTGCGATGGGTAGATCTGCACGTCCCGGACCGTCCAGTCCGCTGGCAGCGATGGCATAATGATCGCCGTCGCGGCGCGAATTTCGTCGGCATTGTAGCCGGGCGCTTCGGGTTGCGACGACATCGCCTCGCGCACGAGCGTCGTGCGGTGCGCCCGGACCGCGTCCTCCACATAGGCGGGCGGATGGGTCGAAGCGACGACTTCCGTCACCGATATCGGTCCGATGAGCCCGTTCGCAAGCCAGCCGGCGGCGACGAAGACAGCGACTGCCGCCGCTCGCTGCAAAGCACCAAGGACGCGGCCGCGCGCCAATCCCCGCTCCAGCCGCCGTGCAGCATCGGCCGTCGCGGGCCGCGCCATGCCTTTCGATCCGGCAAGCGCTACGCGCAATTCGTCACGCATCCGCAGGTCGGACATCACCCGCGCGGCCGCCTCCGGCCGGGCCGAAAGGAACGCCTCGACCTCGATGCGACGCGCCACGTCCAGCTGATCGTCGACATAGGCGTCGAGATCGGTGTCGGTCACGGGATCGCGCAGTTGGTTCATCATCGACCTCCGACGATCTTCAGATGGCCTTTCGCCCGTGCCGGTGCCGCGTCCTCCATCTCGCGGAGTGCCGCACGTGCCCTGCCGATGCGCGACATCAGCGTGCCAAGCGGCACGCCGCTAACCTCGGCCGCCTCGCTGTAGCTGAGCCCCTCGATGGCGACGAGATGCAGCGCGCAACGTTGCTCTTCCGGCAATGTGAAAAAAGCGTCGCGCACCTGTGCCAGACGGACCGAATGTTCCTGCGCAGCCTGGACGCTGGCCTCGGCGAGATAGCCGGCCTGTTCGATGCGCATTGCTTCGGATTTGCGGGATCGCAAGCCGTCGATGAACGCGTTGTGGACGATCGACAGCAGCCATACGCGAAGGTTTCCGCCGGAGCGGAAGCTGCCGCGTCGCTCATAGGCACGCACCAGCGCATCATGCACCAGATCCTCTGCATCGGCGCTGTCGCGTGTCAGCGAGCGTGCATAGCGGCGCAGTGAACCGAGCTGTCCCAGAATGTCGAAGCGTGGCATCGGCCGTTTCATGTCCTGTTTACGGAGCAGGTCGGAATTTTAATCCCGCTCTCCCCGAATTTTCGGCTCGCCGCGCTCTCTCTGGGAGATATCGCGCCTGCCCTCGCCCGGCAGATAGGATCGGCCGCCCTCGAGGCAAACCGACGCCGAGTTGGCGCATATGAAACTGCTGGCAAAGCACGGCCGGTTTGCGTATCACTCCGCCGCCAACGGAAACTTATCGATGTTCGAAAATCTCCAGCCCGCGCCTGCCGACAAGATCCTGGCCTTGATCGGCCTCTATCGCGCCGACCCGCGTCCCGACAAGGTCGATCTCGGGGTCGGCGTCTATAAGGATCGCGACGGCAAGACGCCGGTGATGCGCGCGGTGCGCGAAGCCGAAAAGCGGTTGCTGCACAGCCAGGATACCAAGACCTATCTCGGCCTTGCCGGGGATACCGCCTTCAACGCGGCGATGGCCAGGTTGGTGTTCGGCCCAGCCGCCGACATGACGCGCATTCGTGCGGCACAGGCGCCCGGCGGCTCCGGCGCGCTGCGGCTGGTGGCAGAGCTGCTGAAAAGGACCCGCACAGACGCGATGGTCTGGCTGTCGGATCCGACATGGCCGAACCACACGCCGGTGATGCGCGCCGCTGGCCTGCAGACACGGGAATATCCCTATTTCGACGCTGCTTCTGGTGCGGTTCGCTTCGACGACATGCTGAATGCATTGAGAACCGCGAATCCTGGCGACGTCGTATTGTTGCATGGCTGTTGCCATAACCCGACGGGCGCCAATCTAGACATCCCGCAATGGGCTGCCATTGCCGATCTTGTCGTTGAGCGCGGCCTGCTGCCCTTTGTCGACATCGCCTATCAGGGCTTTGGCGACGGGCTTGATGCGGATGCCGCCGGCTTGCGCCTTCTGGCGGCAAAAGTTCCGGAAATGGTCGTTGCCTCGAGCTGCTCGAAGAACTTTGCCGTCTATCGCGACCGAGTCGGTGCAGCGCTGATCATGGCAAAAGACGGCGCGCAGGCGGATTTGGCGATGGGCCAGATGCTGTCGGCGGCACGTGCCATGTATTCGATGCCGCCGGACCACGGCGCGGCGGCGGTGCGCATCGTGCTCGAAGACCCCGCATTGCGTTCCGATTGGGAGGCAGAGCTTGAAGAGATGCGGCTGCGCATGCTGCGGCTGCGCGTCCAGTTCTCCGAGGCGCTGCGCCGGCAGTCCAACTCCGACCGTTTCGATTTCGTCGCCAGCCATCGCGGCATGTTTTCCCGGCTCGGCCTGTCGGAAGCGCAAGTCGAGCGGCTGCGCGCCGAGCATGGCATCTACATGGTCGGCGACAGCCGCATCAACGTTGCCGGGCTGCCCGAGGACGGCATGGATGCGCTCGCCAAGGCGATCGTCTCCGTGCTCGACTGATGCTTTTGCTAACTAGGATCTTCCGGAAACCGGCTTCCACTTTCGTATCATGGTCTGGCGGCCCATCTGTGGACAAGGCGCCCTCACCGGCTGAAGCCGTTGGCCGCACAGCCGTGTACAGGATAGCGTTTCCCAGATGAAACCCTCGAAAGACATTTCCCGGCTGATCGAGATCATGGCAGCGCTGCGGGCGCCGGAAACCGGTTGCCCGTGGGATATCGAGCAGGACTTTTCGACAATCGCGCCATACACGATCGAGGAAGCCTACGAAGTGGCGGACGCCATTGCGCGCGGCGACCTCGACGATCTGCGGGAAGAACTCGGCGATCTCCTTCTGCAAGTGATCTACCACGCGCAAATGGCCGAGGAGGCCGGCGAATTTTCATTCGGCGATGTGGTCCAGGCCATCACCACAAAAATGATCCGCCGCCATCCCCATGTCTTCGGCGACGACAAGGCGCGCAGCGCCGGCATGGCCAAGGGCATGTGGGAAAAGATCAAGGCAGAGGAAAAGGCGGAGAAGCGCAGTGCGCGCCTCACCCGTGGGCTCGACCCGGAAGACCATGGTAAGGGCTTTCTCGACAGCGTGCCGGTCGCGCTGCCCGCGCTGACCCGGGCGCTCAAGCTGCAGGAAAAGGCCGCCCGCGTCGGCTTCGACTGGAGCGAGGCGGCACCGATCCTCGAAAAGATAGAGGAGGAGATCGGCGAATTGCGCGAAGCGCTGGCCAAAGGCGACAGCGCGCCGATCAAGGATGAGTTCGGCGATATGCTGTTTGCGGTCGTCAATCTCGGCCGGCACCTCAAAATTGATTCCGAAGCGGCACTCAGCGGCACCAACGAAAAATTCCGATCGCGCTTCCACTATGTCGAGCGGACGCTGCAAGCGTCGGGAAACAGCCTCGAAGAAGCGACGCTGGACGAGATGGAAGCGCTCTGGCAGCAAGCGAAAAGCGCGAAGTAAGGCCCCTACCCGTTGTTTTGACGGCGCAATCGGCTTTCGATCTCCTGCCGGGCGCTGTGCGTGGCCTTGAGCGCGATGGTCACGCTGCCATCCTCATTGTCATCACGCAAGACGATGTCGCCGTTGCGGTAAAGCCAGTCGACGACGGCGAGTTGGTCGGGCTTGAGCGTGACGGTGAACGTCTCCAGTTCGCCCGACATCATCGTCTCGATGATCGCCTTCAGCGCTTCGATGCCCTCGCCGGTCACCGCCGATATGGCGATTGGCGGTGCCTTCTTGCCGTCAGCACCATCAGCAAGCAGCCGCGCCCGGTTGCCCTCGTCGAGCCGGTCGATCTTGTTCCATACTTCGATGACGCGCTTGCTATCGCGGGCATCGACGCCGAGATCGGCAAGGATGCGCTCGACATCTTCGGCTTGCGCGGCCGTATCGGGATCGGAGATGTCGCGCAGATGAATGACGAGGTCTGCCTCGACCACTTCCTCCAGCGTCGCCCTGAAGGCCGCGACCAGATGCGTTGGCAGGTCGGAAATGAAGCCGACCGTATCGGAAAGGATGATCGGCGTACCGTGCGGCAGGCGCACGCGGCGCAGCGTCGGGTCGAGCGTGGCAAACAGCATGTCTTCGGCCAACACCCCTGCTCCGGTCAGCCTGTTGAACAGCGTCGACTTGCCGGCATTGGTGTAGCCGACGATCGCCACCACCGGAAATGGCACCTTCTTGCGCTTGGCGCGGTGCAGGTCGCGGGTGCGGCGCACGGTTTCGAGCTCGTGCTTCAGCTTGGTGATCTTGTCCTGCAGCACACGCCGATCCGACTCGATCTGGGTCTCGCCAGGACCGCCGAGAAAGCCGGCGCCGCCGCGCTGGCGCTCGAGGTGGGTCCAGCTTCGGACAAGGCGGCCCTTCTGGTAGTTGAGATGGGCAAGGTCGACCTGCAGCGTGCCTTCCTTGGTGCGGGCGCGCTCGCCGAAAATCTCCAGGATCAGCCCGGTGCGGTCGAGCACCTTGGCGTTCAACTCTTTTTCGAGGTTGCGCTGCTGTACCGGGGTCAGCGGATGATCGACAATGACCACTTCCGCGTGGCCCTCTTTGACGATCTCGGCGAACTCCGCGACCTTGCCGCTGCCGAGCAGGGTCGCCGGACGTGGATCATTGACGGTCAACACCGCCGTGTGGACCAAGTCAAGGTCGATGGCGCTGGCGAGGCCGACCGCCTCGTCGCGACGGGCCTCGGCGGAACGGGTCAGGCGCGGACGATTGGTATCGTCGTCGCCACGCGGCTGCCGGGTAAGCACCGGCACGATGACCACCGCCCGGGTCCGACCGTTGGCCTCTGTCCCGGTCTGATGTGCTGGTTTTCCGCGAACGCTGCGGTCCGCGTCTTTCTCATGTGCCAATCAGGCGCCCTGGCTTTCCTCACCATCGAACATCTGAACCGGCTGGCTCGGCATGATCGTGGAAATAGCGTGCTTGTAGACAAGCTGGGAATGGCCGTCGCGACGCAGCAGAACACAGAAATTATCGAACGAAGTGACCACGCCGGTCAGCTTCACGCCGTTGATGAGAAAGATGGTGAGTGGGTTTTTGCTCTTGCGAACTGAATTCAGGAACAGGTCCTGGAGATTTTGCGATCGTTCCGCCATTGTTCTTGTCTTTCGCCGATCCCCTTCGGTTTGCAGGCCAATGCGCCAAATTAGCCGGCACATGTCAAGCACGCAAACACCATCTTGCCGTCAGTAACGACAAGCAGAACGAGATATATTGATGTTCATTCCATCTGTGCGGTTATCAGGCTGGACTTTTTTCCGCAACGTCAAAAAAGGCCTGCCGTAATGAAACTGTTATCGAGCCCGGGTGGCCGTTGGCGACGGGAGCGCCATCGATCGCCACCACCGGCATGGCAATCGTGGTTGCAGAGCTGATGAAAACCTCGCGCGCGGCCTTGGCTTCGGCAACCGAAAAGCCGCGCTCCTCAATCTTCAGGCCGAGCTTGGCGGCGACATCGAACAGCGTCGTGCGGGTGATGCCGCGCAGGATGCCGTGCTCGGCGGGCCGTGTCACCAGCACGCCGTCCCTGGTGATGATCCACGCGTTCGACGATCCACCTTCCTTGACGGTACCGTCAACATCAACGAACCAGGCCTCCTGAGCGCCGGCTTCCTTGGCTTTCTGCTTGGCCAGCACGTTCGGCAGCAGCCCGACCGACTTGATATCGACCCGATCCCATCGGTTCTCCGGCACCGTGATGACCCGGATCCCGCTCTCGGCCCGCTTCGCGGCAACTGCAGGATCGGCTTTTTTCGCGATCACCACCAGCGACGGCTTCGTGCCCGCCGGCGGGAAGAAAAACTCGCGGCTGGCGACGCCGCGTGTCACCTGGACGTAGACCAGACCGTCGACGACATGGTTGCGGCGCACCACCTCGCGCATGACGAGCGGCAGCACGCCGCGCGTGATCGGCCAATCGATCGAGAGTTCGGTAAGTGAGCGGTTCAATCGAGCGAGATGGCGCGACATGTCGACGATGAAGCCTCGTGCCACCTCGCAGACCTCGTAGACGCCATCGGCGAATTGATAGCCACGGTCTTCGATATGCACGGAAGCTTCGGCGTGAGCGACGTAGCGCCCGTTAACATAGGCAATGCGCGGCATGGCAAATCCCTGGAAGAAGTCCCAGCTTTCTTATGCGATTCCAAGGACCGCAGTAACCGATAATTGCGTGGGCCACGACTGGTTTGGCTGTCAGACGCCCAGCGACTTCAGCTTGCGGTGCAATGCAGAGCGTTCCATGCCGATAAACTCTGCCGTCTTCGAGATGTTGCCGCCAAAACGGTTGATCTGGGCGATCAGATAATCCTTTTCGAATTGTTCGCGTGCTTCACGCAGCGGCAGCGCCATTATGTGCTGATCGGACTTGTTTGGAGTGCGCGGCATGACGTCGCCGATCTCGGCAGGCAAAAGGTCGGCGGTGATCGGCGCATCGACATCGTCGCCACGCGCCAGGATCATCAGACGCTCGACATTGTTTCGCAACTGCCGAACGTTGCCCGGCCAGTTGTGCGCCTGCAGCACCGCCAGCGCGTCGTCGCCGATGCGACGCGGCTTGATGCCGGCCTGGCGAGCGATCTGCTTCATGAAATTGTCGACCAGATAAGGAATGTCCTCGCGACGCTCGGCCAGTCCCGGCACCATGACCGGAACCACGGCCAGGCGATGATAAAGGTCCTCACGGAAACGGCCGTCGGCGATCATGGCTTCGAGGTTCTGCGAGGTCGACGAGATGATGCGCACGTCGACCTTGACCCGCTTGGTGCCCCCTACCCGCTCGAACTGCTGTTCGACCAGCACGCGCAGGATCTTGTTTTGCGTCTCGCGCGGCATGTCGGCCACTTCATCGATGTAGAGAATGCCGCGATGGGCTTCCTCCAGCGCGCCGACCTTGCGTTCGACGCCGTTCGATTCGGTGCCGAACAGCTCGATCTCCATACGCTCAGGCGTGATGTTGGCGGCGCTCAGCGTCACAAAAGGTGCACTCTTGCGCGCCGACAATGCGTGGATGGCGCGCGCCGCCAGTTCCTTGCCCGAGCCGGAGGGGCCGATAATCATGACGCGGCTGTTGGTCGGCGCGACGCGCTCGATGGTCTGGCGCAATTGGCTCATTGCCGACGACATGCCGATGAGGTCGAAAGTCTCGCCGCTGCGCAACTTGAGATCCGAAACCTCGCGTCTCAATTTGGACGTTTCAAGCGCCCGTTCGGCAATAAGGATCAGCCTGTCGGCCTTGAACGGCTTTTCAATAAAATCATAGGCGCCGCGGCGGATGGCCGAGACCGCCGTTTCGATATTGCCGTGGCCCGAGATCATCACCACCGGCAGGTTCGGGTGCATCGTCTTGATCTCGTCCAGCAAAGCGAGGCCATCGAGCCGCGAACCCTGCAGCCAGATGTCGAGGAAGATCAGCCGGGGTGCTCGGTCGGCGACCGCCGCCAGCGCGCTGTCGGCGTCAAACGCCGTGCGTGTTTCGTGACCTTCGTCGCTCAGGATACCGGCGACGAGTTCGCGGATGTCTTCCTCGTCATCGACGATGAGAATATCAGACGCCATTACCGACCTTTTCAGTTTCTTTTTCGTGTTCCGTCTTGCCCTCGCCGCGTATCGGAACTGTGGCGGCAACCGGCAGGATGATGCTGATCATTGCACCCCGCCCATCGTGGAAGTCCGCTGGTGCATCATGCAATTCGAGTCGCCCGCCATGGTCCTCCACGATCTTCTTGACGATAGCGAGGCCAAGCCCGGTGCCTTTCTCGCGTGTCGTCATGTAAGGCTCGAGCAAGCGCTGCCGGTTTTCGCGCGGCAAGCCCCTGCCGTTGTCGATGACGTCGATTCGAATCGCGCCATTCTGACGCCCGGCTTGAATCCGGATTATGCCGTGCGGACGATCCTCTGCATCAAGTCCGTCGATGGCTTCGGCAGCATTCTTGATGACGTTGCCGAACGCCTGCGCCATCAGGCGGCTGTCGAACGTGCCTTTGAGCGGCTCATTGCCGAAGACGCGCTCGAAGGTGATGTCGGCGCGGCTTACTTCGACCAGGAACGAGGCCTCGCGCAACGAATCGCGCAGATCGATTGCCTTCATTTCCGGTTTCGGCATGCGGGCGAACGCCGAGAACTCGTCGACCATGCGGCCGATGTCCTCCACTTGCCGGATGATGGTGTCGGTGCATTGATCGAAAACCTCACGGTCCTCGGTGATGACCTTGCCGTAACGGCGCTTGATGCGCTCGGCCGAAAGCTGGATCGGCGTCAGCGGGTTCTTGATCTCGTGGGCGATGCGCCGCGCCACGTCGGCCCATGCAGAGGAACGCTGTGCCTGGACCAGATCGGTAATGTCGTCGACTGTCACGACGTAGGACTTATCCTCCGAACCGTCGTCGCCGGCTTCAATCGTGATCTGCACGTTGAAGGTCCGTTCGGTGCCGGCACGATAGAAGGTAACCTGTTCGCGATAGACCGGCTTGCCCGATTTGCGGCCGATCTCGAAGACGCGGCCGACATGCGGCAGCACCGCGGAAAGGTTCTGCCCAAGCGCTGCCGGCGCGGATATGGCCAGCATCGTTTCGGCCGAACGGTTGACGATGGTGACGATGCCATATGGATCGACGCCGATGACCCCGGCGGTGACGCCGGCAAGCACCGCCTCCGAAAAGCGCCGCCGCTCGTCGATCAAATCCTTGGCCGACAGGATCTCGTTGCGCTGCGATTTCAGCTCCATCAGCATCTTGTTGAAGGTGTCGCCGAGCGAGGCGACGTCACCGTCGGAGGGGCGGACAGGCACGGCTACGTCGAGATTGCCGGTAGCGACCTCGTCGGCCGCGCCGATGAGCTGACGAATCGGCCGCACCAGGCGGTCGGCCACCGCAATGCCGGTCCAGATGGCGGACAGGATAATGATCAGTGTCAACGACAGATAGGGAAGCGCGAAAGCCACTTGCGAGGTGCGGCGATTGTCTTCGAGACCGCGATATTCGGCTGTGTTGGATTTGACGATCTGCCGCGCCTTGATCACCTCGGGATCGACGAGGCGGATGGTGTAGAGATAGAGGCCGTCGATCTCGCGCAGCTTGACGATGGCACCCATGATGTTGCGGGTGCGCGGTTCTATCAGCACCGGCTTGCCGTCTGCAGCGCTTGCCACGGCGCCCTCAGGCGGCTCTGGCATGGCAAAGTCCGCGTCGGTCTTGGCGCTCATGACGAAGGAACCATCGGGCTTGATGAGTGCTGCGTGCGCCAGCGAGCGACCCACCGCCTCCTTGTTCATGAGGTCGAGGAAACCGGTACGATCGAGGCCATAAAGCGTGCGCGAAGCGTCGAGGTCGTAAGCCATCGACAACGTCGTGCCCTGAAGATTTCGCGCGTTTTCCTGCACATAGGCGTCAGCGATCGACAACGACGAATTGACGATCGTCTTGGTGCGGATCTCGAACCAGCGGTCGAGGCCGATGTCGAGCGTGATCGACGCGATGATCGCCACCATGATGGCGGGGATGGCGGCGACCAGCGCAAACATCGCCACGATGCGCACATGCAGGCGCGACGCAGCCTTGCCATGCCGTCGTGCCATCAGGATGCGGTGCACCTCGCGGCCGACCAGCAAAATCAGAAACAGGACGAACGCCGCATTAAGCGCAATCAGCGCCAGCGTCGTCCTCGCGTCGGGCGTGATCGGCGTCGCGCCGACCAGAATGGCGAAGGAGATCGCCGCCGTCACCAGCGCACCGGCAATGGCGATCACGCCCGGCAGCGCAAGCAGCCGGCGACCGTCTCGCGCGCCCGTATTGCTGAAAAGCGATTTGCTCAGTGTCGGTGCGTGCAGGGCCATGTCGCCGTCTAGAGCCAGTGATTACGTCGGATGTATGCAACGCATTGTGGCGATTATGCAACAAGTGTGGCCGAGACGGAAATCTTTCGGCAATCGATCCCCTGGAAAGCGCTCGTAAAGGGATTCGTCTAGACCTGCCTGGACGATTTGTAGACGTTGACGCCGAGTTCGCGAATCTTCTTGCGCAGCGTGTTGCGGTTGAGCCCCAGCAATTCGGCAGCCTTGATCTGGTTACCGCGCGTTGCGGTCATCGAGGCGAGGACCAGCGGATATTCGACCTCGGAGAGGATTCGCTGATAGAGCCCGGCCGGGGGCAGGTCGCCGGCAAACGAGGCAAAATAGCGTTGCAGGAAATGCTCCACCGCCTGGCCGATGGAAAGGTCATCGGGAATGAGGTTGCCGCCACCTGGAACGACAGGCCTTTCGCCGGTCTTCAACTCCGCCTCAATGATCTCGGCGGAAATCTCGTCCTGCGAATACAGTGCGGCCAGCCTGCGGATGAGGTTTTCGAGTTCGCGCACATTACCGGGCCATGGGTAGCGCTTCATCAGCTCGATGCCGCCGGTGGAAATGCGCTTGGTCTGCAAGCCTTCACTGACGCCGAGCTTGAAGAAGTGGCGGACGAGGTCCGGAATGTCCTCCGACCGCTCGCGCAGCGCCGGCAGCCTGAGCGGCACAACATTCAAGCGGTAGAACAGGTCCTCGCGGAAAAGCCCCTGATTGATCAGTGTGCGCAGGTCCTTGTTGGTGGCAGCGACGATGCGCACGTCGGTCTTGATCGGCGTGCGGCCGCCGACCGTGGTGTATTCGCCCTGCTGCAACACACGCAGCAGCCGCGTCTGCGCTTCCATCGGCATATCACCGATCTCGTCGAGGAAGAGCGTGCCGCCTTCGGCCTGCTCGAAACGGCCGGTGGAGCGATTCTGCGCGCCGGTAAAGGCGCCCTTCTCGTGCCCGAACAACTCCGATTCGATCAGGTCGCGCGGGATCGCCGCCATGTTGATAGCGACGAACGGACCGCCTCGGCGGCGGCCGTACTCATGCAGCGCGCGCGCCACCAGTTCCTTGCCGGTACCCGACTCGCCGCTGATCATGACCGTCAGGTCGGTCTGCATCATGCGCGCTAGCATGCGGTATATGTCCTGCATGGCCGCCGAGCGGCCGACCAGCGGCATCGTTTCCGGCGGCTCGTCGGCTCGCGTATCGATCTTCGGCCGCCGCGGCTCGGAAAGAGCGCGGTTGACGATGTTGAGCAGCTCGGTCAGGTCGAACGGTTTCGGCAGATACTCGTAGGCCCCGGTTTCGGAGGCACGGATCGCGGTCATGAACGTGTTCTGCGCACTCATGACGATGACCGGCAGTTCCGGTCGCGCCTTCTTGATGCGCGGCAGCATGTCGAAGGCGTTCTCGTCAGGCATGACGACGTCGGTGATTACGAGATCGCCCTCGCCCGCCGCCACCCAGCGCCACAGCGTCGAGGCGTTGGAGGTGACGCGCACGTCATGGCCGACGCGCGAAAGCGCCTGATTGAGGACAGTGCGGATGGCCGCATCGTCGTCGGCGACGAGAATATTGCCGCGAACGGTCATTTGCGGTCTCCTTCACCGTCGTCGTCGGTGCCAAACTGGGTTTCTTTCCACGCCGGCATCAGGATGCGGAAAGTGGTGCCGCGCGGGGTCGATTCGCATTCAATGATGCCGCCATGCTCGCCGACGATCTTTGCGACCAGCGCCAGACCGAGACCGGAGCCGTTCGGCTTGGTAGTGATGAAAGGATCGAATAGGATCGGCAGGATGTCTTCGGAAACACCCGAACCGTTGTCACGCACGCAGAATTCCAATGGCAGCGATACGCGGTCCTGGGTCCCGGGTACGGAAACACGGATGCCCGGACGGAAGGCGGTCGATAGCATGATCTCGCCCTGCGGATCACTGCCGATCGCCTCGGCGGCATTTTTTACCAGATTGAGAAACACCTGGATGAGCTGGTCGCGATTGGCAAAAACCGGAGGCAATGATGGATCATAGTCCTCCAATATCTTGATTCGCTTGGCAAAACCGTTCTTGGCGATTGCCTTGACATGGTCGAGCACGACATGGATGTTGACGGGGTAGCGGTCGATCGGCCGCTCGTCGGAAAACACCTCCATGCGGTCGACCAGCGAGACAATGCGGTCGGTCTCGTCGGTGATCAGCCTGGTCAGTGCGCGATCCTCGTCGGACGCCGACAGCTCTAGCAACTGCGCAGCACCACGAATGCCGGACAGCGGGTTCTTGATCTCATGGGCAAGCATCGCGGCGAGGCCGGTGACCGAGCGTGCCGCACCGCGATGCGTCATCTGCCGGTCGATCTTGTCGGCCATTGAGCGTTCCTGGAACATCACCACGACCGAGCCTGGAAATTCCGTCACTGGTGCGACGTAGAGGTCGACCACCTTCTCGATGCCGAGACGTGGCGACGACACGTCGACCCGATATTCGTTGACCGGCGCCCGGCGCTCGCGCACCTGGTCGACAAGCGTCAGCAGCGGGCTGCCGAAAGGAATGAGCTTGTGCAGCGTGTTGCGGGCGAGCATCGTGGCGCTCGACCGGAAAAAATCCTCGGCATCGGCATTGGCGAAGGTGATGAAACCTTGCGGATCGACCATGATTACCGGCCGGCGAATGGTGTTGAGCACAATATGCGCGGCGTCCGCCATATCCGTGCTCTGTGTGACGGTGGCGTTCATGCCGCACTCCGCAGGTTCGCCGCTTCGGGAGCGGTTGAAAACATGTCGCGCAGCAACGCAATGACACGCCCAGGCTCGAAAGACGTGAGTATGGTCTTGCGCCGGTGGTCGCTTGTGCCGCCGGCGTGGCGGTCGAGATACCAGCCGAGATGCTTGCGCGCCTGGCGCACTCCGCTTTCCACGCCATAGAGCGCCAGCATGTCTTCGTAATGGGCAATGACGTAGTCGGCCAGCGCTTGCGGGCTTTCCGGCATGCTGGATACCGGCTCGGCCAGCGCGGCCGCTACAATGCTGCCGGCCGTCCACGGCGCGCCATAGTGCGCGCGGCCGACCATCACCGCGTCGGCGCCAGACTGCTCGAGGATCGACGCGGCCTCTGCCGGCGAGCCGACATCGCCATTGGCAACGACCGGGATCGAGACCGCCTGCTTGACGCGTGCGATGGCACGCCAGTCGGCCTTGCCCTGATAGAACTGGCAACGCGTGCGGCCGTGCACCGTCACCATCTTCACCCCGGCCTGCTCGGCGCGTCGCGCCAGCATCGGCGCGTTGAGCGCGCCTTCGTCCCACCCGAGCCGCATCTTGACCGTGACTGGCACCGCGATCGCGCCGACTACCGCTTCGATCAGCGACAACGCGTGGTCGAGGTCTCGCATCAGTGCCGAACCGGCATAGCCGCCCGTCACCTTTTTGGCCGGACAGCCCATGTTGATGTCGATGATGTCGGCGCCTTCGCCGACCGCGATTCGCGCGCCTTCGGCCATGTGCATTGCCTCGTGGCCGGCAAGCTGGACCATGTGGACAGGCAGCCCGGAATGACGGATGCGCAGGCCGGAACCAGCCCTGCCCTTTGCAAGCTCACCGCTCGCCACCATTTCCGATACGACCAGCCCGGCGCCATGCGCATGCGCGCGTTGCCGGAACGGTTCGTCGGTGATGCCCGACATGGGCGCGAGAAATACGCGATTGCGGATTCTCACGCCACCCACATCCAGCGGCGAAGCTAATTTGGTCACATCAGGCATGCACAAAAACCAAGCACCTTCGGTTGCTGCACATTCTCTAGCCAGAACGACGGCAATGTGCAACGCGCAATGTCGTGACATTAAGGCGCATTTGGGAAAAAAACGGATCGCCGCACCGCATCAATCCTGGGCCTTTCAAAAGCGATACCACTTTTCGGGATCATGCGTTAAGCGTCTCGGCATGAGAGATGTGAGCGAAAAGCAAGCTGCGGACGACAAGGTCGCCGTGGTCATCGTTGCTGCCGGCCGCGGCGCGCGCGCCGGACAGGTCAATGGGCCGAAGCAGTACCAGCAAATTGGCGGCGGCGCCGTTGTTGCACGCACGCTCGGTGCCTTTCTGACGCATCCGAAGATTGGACCTGTCGTCGTTGCTATTCATGCCGACGACGGCGCGCTTTTCCGCCGTGCGGCCGGTGCGAACGCCGACCGTGTCGTCGCTGTGACCGGCGGTACGTCACGGCAGGAGTCCGTCCGCCTTGGATTGCTGGCGTTGAGAAGCAATGCGCCGGGCCGGGTCCTGATCCATGATGCGGCCCGGCCGTTTGTCGATGCGGAACTGATAGACCGCACGATCGCCGCTATTGGCGAGCGCCAGGGGGCACTGCCTGCTTTGCCGGTTGCCGATACGCTCAAGCGCGAAACGGCAGAAGGCATGATCGGCGAAACCGTGTCCAGGGCCGGGCTGTATGCCGCACAGACACCGCAAGGCTTTCCGTTCTGGCCGATTCTGGCTGCGCACGAAAAGGCTCATCATCTGGGCAAAGCGGATTTCACCGACGATGCGGCAATCGCCGAATGGGCGCATATTCCGGTGAAGATCGTTCCCGGCTCGCCGGAGAACGTCAAACTGACCTGGGCACGGGATATTGCAATGGCGGATCAGCGGCTTTCTAGCGCCCCACGTTTTCCCGACATCCGAACGGGCAATGGCTATGACGTCCATGCGTTCGAGCCCGGCGACCATGTCACCCTGTGCGGCGTCGCCATTCCACACGACAGGAAATTGTCCGGCCATTCGGATGCCGATGTCGGTCTCCACGCCTTGACCGACGCCCTGCTCGCCACCTGCGGCGCCGGTGACATCGGCACGCATTTCCCGCCCTCCGACCCACAGTGGAAAGGGGCCGCTTCACGCATCTTCGTCGAACACGCGGCCAAGCTGGTGCGCGCGCGCGGCGGGCGCATCGCCAACGTCGATATCACCCTGATCTGCGAGGCGCCGCGCGTCGGCCCGCATCGCGAGGCCATGACCGAAACGCTTTCCGCAATCCTGCGAATTTCGCGCGATCGCATTTCGATCAAGGCGACAACCAATGAGAAGCTCGGCTTCGTCGGCCGTGAGGAAGGCATAGCGGCCATCGCGACCGCCAGCGTCGTGTTTCCAGGGGATGTCCCCGAGTGAGCAATAGCGATCTCGCAGATGCCCTGCTTCAGGCCTGCCAGCAGCGCGGCATCACGCTGGCGACGGCCGAGAGCTGCACCGGCGGCATGATCATCGCCGCCCTGACCGACATCGCCGGCTCTTCCGCGGTGGTCGATCGCGGCTTCATCACCTATTCCAACCAGGCCAAGACCGAGATGCTCGGCATCTCGGCCGCTACGCTCGAGGCGCCCGGCGGGGGCGCCCGCGAGCCCGCGGTGGAGATGGCGGCCGGAGCCTTGGCCCATTCGCCGGCCGGGCTTGCGCTGGCGGTAACTGGCATCGCCGGTCCGGCCGGCGGCTCGGCGGAAAAACCTGTCGGCCTGGTCTGGTTCGGCGTTGCCCTGGCTGGCCGGCCGGTAGTCAGCGAATGCCAGCTGTTCGCCGACAAGGGCCGTGATTTCATCCGCCGGGAGACAGTCCGGCATGCGCTTGAGCTGGGTCTGCGCGCGCTCGCTGCGGATCAGGCTGCCGATGGCGCGCCGTAGATGATTTCGGCCCTTTTCTCGAACGCCTCGGAGAACATGCGGAAGGCGCGGTCGAACATGGTTCCCATCAACGCACCCAAAATGCGGCTCTTGAACTCGTAGTCGATAAAGAAGCAGACGTTGCAACCGCTGCCGTTCGCCGGGTCGAAGCGCCAGACATTGCTCAGATATTTGAAAGGGCCGTCAATGTATTTGACATCGATGGCGTTCTCATCCGGATTCAGCAGCACCTGCGTGGTAAAGGTCTCGCGGATCGCCTTGTAGCCGATGCTCATGTCGGCGATGAGCAAGGTGCGTCCGTCGCGTTCCTTGCGTGAGCGAACCGTCAGTGCCTCGCAAAGCGGCAGGAATTGCGGATAGGATTCGACATCGGCGACCAGAGCGAACATCTGATCCGGCGTATGCGCGACGCGGCGATGGGCTTCGAATTGTGGCATGAAACCAGTTTGTTAGGCGGACTTCCTGAGAAACGCTTCACGCGCCGCGCGTAGTCTGGCGAAATCGTCGCCGGCATGGTGCGACGAGCGCGTCAGCGGGCTCGACGCCACCAGCAGGAAGCCCTTGGTCCTGCCGATCGTCTCGAAGGACTTGAATTCCTCAGGCGTGACGAAGCGGATCACCGGATGGTGTTTCTTCGACGGCTGCAGATATTGGCCGATGGTCATGAAGTCGACATTGGCCGAACGCAGGTCGTCCATCAGTTGCAGGATTTCGTTCCGCTCCTCGCCAAGGCCAACCATGATGCCAGACTTGGTGAAGATCGAGGGGTCAAGCTCCTTGACCCGCTGCAAGAGCCTGATCGAGTGGAAATAGCGCGCGCCCGGCCGAACCGTCAGATAGTTAGACGGCACGGTCTCGAGATTATGGTTGAAAACATCCGGCTTGGCCGCCACGACGATCTCCAGCGCACCGTCCTTGCGCAGGAAATCGGGCGTCAGGATTTCGATCGTCGTCAACGGGGTTGCTGCCCTGATCGCACGGATGACATCGGCAAAATGCTGGGCCCCGCCATCCGCGAGATCGTCGCGATCGACGGAGGTGATGACGACATGGCTCAAGCCCATCTGCTTGACCGCATGCGCGACACGCGCCGGCTCGTCGGGATCGAGTGCGGTCGGGATGCCGGTGGCGACATTGCAAAAGGCGCAGGCCCGCGTGCAGATCTCGCCCATGATCATGAAGGTGGCGTGCTTCTTCTCCCAGCACTCGCCGATATTGGGGCAGCCCGCCTCTTCGCAAACCGTCACTAGCTTGTGAGACTTCACGATTTCGCGCGTCTCGGCATAGCCTTTCGACATCGGCGCCTTGACGCGGATCCAGTCGGGCTTGCGCAGTACGTCCTGATCCGGCTTGTGCGCCTTTTCGGGATGCCGCAGGCGCGGCGCATTGGCAATCGTGTCGAGGACGGTGACCATGTGAAACCCGGCTCATTGGCAAGCGCTTGTCCAGCGCTCGCTCTACCCACGTCATCTAGGACTTTTCGGCGAAAAGAAAAAGGCCGCGATCACGCATGCCGCGGTGGCCTTTTTCGCATAGCAAGTGCCGACAGAGGTTAGCGGCGCACCAGTCGTCCGACCGCAATCAGAATGCAGGCGCCGATGAAGCCGGTGATCAGATAGGCGATCCAGCCGACGCCGAAGATGCCGATGTTCAGGGCCTGCAAGATGGCATTCAACACGATTGCGCCGACAATGCCGAGAACGATGTTCATGAGGATGCCGGTATTGCTCTTCATGACCATCTCGGCGAGCCATCCCGCCAGGCCACCGATGATGATGGCTGCTACCCAGCCCACGCCGTTCATTTCCATATGCCCTCTCCTTGTATGATGGATGATGCCTGCGAAACGAATTGCTCTGCCGTCGAGTTCCTTTGTGTCTTCCCTGTGAGACTCGCCCAACTAATTTATCATGCATTCAGTGCGCGACCATAGGCGTCGAGTACACTCTCCTTCATCATCTCTGACAGCGTCGGGTGCGGGAAGATCGTGTGCATCAGCTCTTCCTCGGTGGTCTCCAGATTCATCGCCACGACGAAGCCCTGGATCAGTTCGGTTACTTCTGCGCCGACCATGTGGGCACCCAGCAACTGGCCGGTCTTCTTGTCGAAAATGGTCTTGACGAAGCCTTGGTCCTCGCCGAGCGCAATCGCTTTGCCGTTTGCCGCGAACTGAAAGCGGCCGACACGGATGTCCTTTCCGTCGGCTTTCGCTTTGGCTTCTGTCAGTCCGACCGAGGCGACTTGCGGATTGCAATAGGTGCAGCCCGGGATCTTCAGCTTGTCGGTGGCATGCACGCCGGGGAAATTGGCGATCTTTTCCACACAGACCACGCCCTCATGCTCGGCCTTGTGGGCGAGCATCGGCGGTCCGGCAACGTCGCCGATGGCGTAGATGCCCGGCACGTTGGTCTTGCCGTAGCCGTCGACGACGACGCAACCGCGGTCGGTCTTCACGCCGATCGTCTCGAGGCCGAGGTTTTCGATATTACCCTGTACGCCGACGGCCGAGATCAGACGATCGGCGGTGATCTTCTCGACCTTGCCGTCCTTCATCTCGACATGCGCGGTGACCGAACTGGCGCCCTTCTCGACCTTGGTTACCTTGGCTTCGAGGATGATCTTCATGCCCTGCTTCTCGAACTGCTTTTGCGCAAACTTCGACACTTCGGCGTCCTCGACCGGCATCACGGCTGGCAGCAGTTCGACCACCGTCACCTCGGCGCCCATGGTGCGGTAGAACGAGGCGAACTCGATGCCGATGGCGCCCGAGCCCATCACCAGCAGCGATTTTGGCATCTCTTTCGGCACCATCGCCTCGAAATAGGTCCAGATCAACTTGCCGTCAGGCTCGATGCCGGGCAGCGCGCGCGGCCTGGCGCCGGTCGCCAGAATGATGTGCTTGGCGCTATAGGTGCCCTCGCCCTTGACGCCCTTCGGCGCCGGCGGCTGCGGCTCCATCGGCTTCTTCGACGATTTCGACACGACGATCTCGCCAGGTTTGGTCAGTTTGGCTTCGCCCCAGATGACGTCGACCTTGTTCTTCTTCATCAGGAAACCGACGCCGCCGTTGAGCCGCAGCGAGACCTTTCGTGACCGATCGACGACGGCGGCTGTGTCGACGCTGACCTTGCCATCGTTCTTCAGGCCGTAGTCCTTCAGATGATCCGAATAGTGCATGATCTCGGCGGAGCGCAGCAGCGCTTTGGTTGGAATGCAGCCCCAGTTGAGGCAGATGCCACCCAAGTGCTCGCGCTCGACGATCGCCGTCTTGAAGCCAAGCTGCGCCGAACGCACTGCAGTGACATAGCCGCCGGGGCCGGAGCCGATGATGATGACGTCGTAGTTCTCAGCCACGGCTTTCTCCTTCACAATTCCAACATGAGGCGCACGAACGGCGCCAGCGCTTGCCCGACGTTCCGCGTGTTTTCTGCGTCGAGGTGGACGCCGTCGAGCGGCGTCGTTTTGGCCACCGTGCCGGCATCGAAGAAGCCGCAGCCGGCCTCGTCGGCAAGGGCGGAATATTGCGGCGCCAGCCGCTTTGACGCGTCATCGCCGCCGGCGAACATTTCCTTGAACTCGGCGTTTTCCGTGCGGCTGACTACGGGCGGCGCGACGATCAGGATCTGCGGCGCCGGCCAATTGAACGGGTAGTCGTGACCGCGCACGATATCGATCAGGCGTTGCATGCCTTGCTTTGCCGCGACAGGATTGCCGTGAATCCACGGCTTCATATCGTTGGCGCCGAGCATGATGACGATCAGATCGATCGGTGCGTGCGTCGTCAGGATTGTTGGCAACAGCCTTGCGCCATTGCGGTCCGCCCCGGCCAAGTGATCGTCGAAGGCGGTGGTTCGGCCATTCAGGCCTTCGGCGATGATCTCGACGCCGCTGCCCAATGCTGCCTGCAGCACGCTCGGCCAGCGATCCGCCGGCGGATGACGGCCAAGGCCTGCCGCGTCATAGCCCCAGGTCAGCGAATCGCCATAGCAGAGGACCGTTTTCATGCGTTTTCCCCGCTCCAACAAAGACCTATCCGCAATCGCTACCGCCCGAACAGCCAATGTACGATAATCGTTTACGAGCCGGATTGGATGGAGGCGAAAAGGCTGGTGTAGAATTTCCGCACCGCCCTGTTCCCTGCTTAGACCAGCATGCCCATCGGATTTTCGATCATGCGCTTGAAGGCGACGAGCAACTCGGCGCCGAGCGCACCGTCGACTGCGCGGTGATCGGTCGACAGCGTCACCGACATGATTGTTGCGATCTTGATCTCGCCGTTCTTCACCACCGCGCGTTGCTCGCCGGCGCCAACCGCCAGGATCGTCGCATGCGGCGGGTTGATGACGGCAGAAAAATCCTTGACGCCGAACATGCCGAGATTGGACAACGCCGTGGTGCCGCCCTGATATTCTTCCGGCTTCAGCTTGCGGCTGCGGGCGCGGCCGGCAAGGTCCTTCATCTCGTTGGAGATAACGGACATCGTCTTTTCGTCAGCACGCCGGATGATGGGGGTGATGAGGCCGCCGGGGATCGACACGGCAACGCCGACATCGGCGTGCTTGTGCTTGATCATGGCGTTTTCTGTCCACGACGCATTGGCGTCCGGAACCGCTATCAGCGCCATGGCAAGAGCCTTGATGACCATGTCGTTGACCGACAGCTTGTAGGCCGGCGTTTCGCCCTTCTCGGTCTTCTTCACCGGGGCGGCCGCATTGATCTGCGTGCGCAGGGCCAGAAGTGCGTCGAGTTCGCAGTCGAGCGTCAGATAGAAATGCGGGATGGTGGTCTTGGCCTCGACCAGCCGCCGCGCAATGGTCTTGCGCATATTGTCGTGGGGGGCCAACTCGTAGGAGCCTTCGGCAAACAGTTTGAGCACCTGCTCGTCCGGCATCGCCTTGGGTGCTGCGGCGGCAGGCGCCGCAGCGCCAGCGGGGGCCGCTTTTGCTGGTGCCGCCTTGGCGCCGCCACCAGAAATTGCGGCATCGACATCGGCCTTTACCACGCGGCCGTGGGGGCCGGAGCCGGTCAGCGCCGCGATATCTATACCGGCTTCGCTGGCGATGCGCCGGGCCAGCGGCGAGGCGAAGATGCGCTCACCGTTTGCATGGCCGTTGGCGGCCGGCGCCGCTTCCGCCTTAGCTGCAGCTGCGGCAGGCTCCTGCTTCGGCGCTTCGGGCTTTGGTGTTTCAGCTTTGGAGGCGTCCGCTTTCGGAGCCTCAGCCTTTGCCGGCGCAGCGCCGTCACCGCTTTTCGCGGCGGCCGCCGCATCCTCCCCCTCAGCCGCCAGCACCGCGATCAGCGCATTAACCTTGACGCCTTCAGTGCCCGCCGGAACCACCAGCTTGGCGACCGTGCCTTCGTCGACGGCTTCGACTTCCATCGTTGCCTTGTCGGTCTCGATCTCGGCAATCACGTCGCCGGGCGAAACCTTGTCGCCCTCCTTGACCAGCCACTTGGAAAGGTTGCCCTCTTCCATTGTGGGCGACAGCGCCGGCATGGTGATGTTGATAGGCATTTTGTCCTCCGCCCTGCTCAGCGATACGTCACGGCTTTGACCGCCTCGACGACCTCGCCGACATTGGGCAGCGCCAGCTTTTCGAGGTTCGCCGCATAGGGCATCGGCACGTCCTTGCCGGCAATGGTGATGACCGGTGCGTCGAGGAAATCGAAGGCGCGCTGCGAGACCTGATTGGCGATATGGTCGCCGACCGAGTTCTGCGGAAAGCCTTCCTCGACCACCACCAGGCGATTGGTCTTTTTGACCGAGGCGATGATCGTGTCGAAGTCGAGCGGGCGGATGGTGCGCAAGTCGATTATCTCGGCATCGATGCCCATGCCACGCAACTCCGCCTCGGCCTTAATCGCGTAGGTCATGCCGATGCCGAACGAGACGATGGTCACGTCCTTGCCGGATTTGTGAATGCGCGCCTTGCCGATCGGCAGCACGAAATCGTCCATCTTCGGCACGTCGAAGGAGTGGCCGTAAAGGATTTCGTTCTCGAGGAAGATGACCGGGTTCGGGTCGCGGATCGCCGCCTTGAGCAGACCCTTGGCGTCGGCGGCGGTATAAGGCATCACCACCTTCAAGCCGGGAACATGGCTGTACCAGGCGGCGTAGCATTGCGAATGCTGCGCAGCGACGCGGGCAGCCGCCCCGTTCGGGCCGCGAAAGACGATCGGGGCGCCCATCTGGCCGCCGGACATATAGAGCGTCTTGGCGGCTGAATTGATGATCTGGTCGATCGCCTGCATGGCGAAGTTGAAGGTCATGAATTCGACGATCGGCTTCAGGCCGGCCATCGCCGCGCCAACACCAACGCCGGCAAAGCCGTGCTCGGTGATCGGCGTGTCGACCACGCGCCGCGGACCGAATTCCTGCAACAGGCCTTGCGTGATCTTGTAGGCGCCCTGGTACTCGGCAACCTCCTCGCCCATGACAAAGACATCGCCGTCGCGGCGCATTTCCTCCGCCATTGCATCGCGCAAGGCTTCACGCACCGTGGTCGAGACCATTTCGGTGCCGGCCGGGATGTCGGGATCGGCGACAATTTCCAGCTTGGGCGCGGCGGCAACAGGTGCTGCAGCTTCGCTCTTGGCCGGAGCAGCCGCGGGCGCTTCCGCTTGCGACTCAATGGCCTCCTCGCCGATACCTTCGCCTGCCTCGTCGACGTCTTCGCCATCGACGGCCAGCACAGCGATCAGTGTGTTGACTTTGACACCCTCGGTGCCGGCAGGAACCACGATCTTGGCAAGGGTGCCGTCGTCCACGGCTTCGACTTCCATCGTTGCCTTGTCGGTCTCGATCTCGGCAATGGCGTCACCGGCTACGACCTTGTCGCCCTCTTTCTTCAACCACTTGGAAACATTACCCTCTTCCATGGTCGGCGAGAGGGCGGGCATGAGAATTTCGATCGGCATGTCCTTTCCCTCTCGTTAAAGTACGATGTCGGTCCAGAGCTCGGACGGATCCGGCTCCGCGTCGTTCTGGGCAAATTCTGCGGCGTCGGCGACGACGTCGCGGACTTCCTTGTCGATGGCCTTGAGTTCGTCCTCGCTTGCCCATTTCTTGTCGAGCAGCCGCGCCTTGACCTGCTCGATCGGGTCACGTTCGGAGCGCATTTTCTGCACTTCTTCCTTGGAGCGGTATTTTGCCGGATCCGACATCGAATGGCCGCGGTAACGATAGGTCTGCATTTCGAGAATGAGCGGCCCGTTGCCGGCGCGGCACCATTCGGCGGCGAGGTCGCCGGCGGCCTTAACGGCGCGCACATCCATGCCGTCGACCTGGATGCCTGGAATCTTGAAGGAGGCGCCGCGGTGCGAGAAATCTGTCTCGGCCGAAGAGCGCGAGACCGAGGTGCCCATGGCGTAGCGGTTGTTCTCGATGATGTAGATCACCGGAAGCTTCCACAGTGAGGCCATGTTGAAGCTTTCGTAGACCTGGCCCTGGTTCGCGGCGCCATCGCCGAAATAGGTCAGCGTCACATTGTTGTTGCCGCGATAGCGGTTGGCGAAGGCAATGCCGGTGCCGAGCGACACTTGCGCGCCGACGATGCCGTGGCCGCCGTAAAAATGCTTCTCCTTGGAGAACATGTGCATGGAGCCGCCTTTGCCTCTCGACAGGCCGCTACGGCGCCCGGTCAGTTCGGCCATGACGCCGCGCGGTGACAACTCCATCGCCAGCATATGACCATGGTCGCGATAGGCGGTGATCATCTGGTCGCCATCGATCAGCGCCATCTTCATGCCGGTAACGACCGCTTCCTGGCCGATGTAGAGGTGGCAGAAACCGCCGATGAAGCCCATGCCGTAAAGCTGGCCTGCCTTTTCCTCGAAGCGGCGGATGAGCAACATGTGCCGGTAGGCGGCAAGCTCCTGGTCTTTGGTGAATTCAACAGGCTTCGGGGTGGAAAGGCCCGGCATCTTGCCGTCTGATTTGGATTTGGCAGGCGCTTTTCTGGTGGCGGTGGCCATGCATCACTCCCTGTTGGCGTCTCTTGGCGGACAGCGAGGGAGATCAGTTCTCCCACCGATTTGAGGCAGGCTAACATGCAGGGAAGGCTTTCGCCATGCCGAAAACGCATGGCTGTCATGCATCTAAGCAATTAAAATCATTGCAAATATCGCCGATTAACTGAAATCGGGTTATCTTGCGACCGGCAACATGATGGTGATCTCGTCGGCGTGGGACAGATTAAGCGCCTTGCGCGCCTGCTCGTCCAGCATGTCCTTCTCCAGCGTGCCCTCATGCATCAGCTGAACGCGGCGCTCGAGATCGATCCGACGTGCCTTGACGGTATCGAGCCTGCCCTGCAATTCGGCAGTCTCGGCTTCGAGCCGATACTTGGAATATATCCCGAACTCGCCATGATAGGCATGGAAGCCGAAATAAGTCAGGAACACCACGCAGAGCGAGGGGATGATCAGCCGGCCGGTGTTTCTTTGCTTGTGCTGGCGTGTCCACATGGTCCGAATCCTCTACGCCGCCTTTGTCGCCCGATTGTGCTTAATGGACGGTTACAGCCTGTTGGATTCAGAGCCAGGAAGCAAAAAAGGGCGGGAATGTCCCCGCCCTCGCCGCCACGGATTTTCTCTCTCGAAATCAGCTTTTCACGATCGACTTGCCGGCATATTGCGCCTGCTTGCCGAGCTCCTCCTCAATCCGGATGAGCTGGTTGTACTTGGCCATGCGATCCGAGCGCGACAGCGAGCCCGTCTTGATCTGCCCGCAATTGGTGGCAACGGCGAGGTCGGCGATGGTCGAATCCTCGGTCTCGCCCGAGCGGTGCGACATCACCGCGGTATAGCCGGCCTTGTGCGCGGTCTCGACGGCGTCGAGCGTTTCGGTAAGCGAGCCGATCTGGTTGACCTTGACCAGGATCGAATTGGCGACACCCATGCGGATGCCGTCGCGCAGCCGCGCCGTGTTGGTGACGAACAGATCGTCGCCAACCAGCTGCGTTTGCTTGCCGATGAGATCGGTCAGTATTTTCCAACCGTCCCAGTCATCCTCCGCGAGGCCGTCCTCAATGGTGATGATCGGGTAGTCGGCAGCAAGTTTGGCCAGATATCTGGCCTGTGCCTTCGGGTCGCGGGTTTTCCTCTCGCCTTCATAGACGTAGTTACCATCCTTGAAAAATTCGGTCGCCGCGCAGTCGAGGCCTAGCGCAACCTCCTCGCCAGGCTTGAAGCCAGCCTGCTCGATCGATTCCATGATGAAGTCGAGCGCGGCCGGCGCGCTCTTCAGGTTGGGAGCAAAGCCGCCCTCGTCACCGACATTGGTGTTATGGCCGGCGTCCTTCAGCTTCTTTCGCAGCGTATGAAAGATCTCCGAGCCCCAGCGCACGCCGTCGCGCAGCGTCGGCGCGCCGATCGGCAGGATCATGAATTCCTGGAAATCGATCGGGTTGTCGGCATGCGCGCCGCCATTGATGATATTCATCATAGGCACCGGCAGCACATGGGCCTTGGTACCGCCGACATAACGGTAGAGCGGCAGGTCGGCCGCTTCGGCCGCGGCCTTGGCCACCGCCAGCGACACGCCGAGGACGGCGTTGGCGCCGAGCCGGCTCTTGTTGGCCGTACCATCGAGCTCGATCATGGTCTGGTCGATATGGATCTGATTCTCTGCCTCCATGCCGCCGATCGCCTCGAACAGCTCGCCGTTCACCGCCTCGACCGCCGTGAGCACGCCTTTGCCGAGATAGCGGGGGCCGCCATCGCGCAGTTCGACCGCCTCATGCGCGCCGGTAGAGGCACCGGACGGCACCGCGGCGCGACCCATCGAACCGTCTTCGAGCACGACGTCGACCTCGACGGTCGGATTTCCGCGGCTGTCCAGGATTTCACGCCCGACAATGTCGATGATGGCCGTCATTGCGATGTCCCCGATTGATCGATTGAAGCGTCGCGCACCTCTTAGCCAAAGCGCCGCAAAACGCAATCGGGGCAGTTGCAAATATTGCCCCGCGCCCATTGCCGCTCTTGGGACTCACGAAGCACAAAACACTGTCATCATTTGTCATAGGCCGCATGCCGGTTTCTGGTTTATGGCTGTTGTCGCGCGGGGCGAAACAGGAGGAGTTTCGCCATGTCCCAGTTGAGCGGTATTGTGAGTTTGTTCCTGATCGCGGCTGCGTTCCTGACGTCGTGCGACAATCAGCAACCCCCGCAGGGATCGTCGCCTTTGCCGGCCCTGCAGATTGCGCAGTAGCAACCCGCCACATCGAAAGGCCCCCGATTTCCCGGGGGCCTTTTTGATTCCAGGAGACTTAGTCAGTGCCAGTAAGGTCAATGCCAGTAAGGCTCGACCTTGTAGTAGTTGTATGAGGCGTCACGTGCGGCCTCGCCGTCGGCGCCGGTCAGCTCGTTGATCGAGTAAGAAGGAGCGGCCATCAGCTGGTCTTTGGTGAACGGCACGACATAGCCACCCTTGTCCTCGTCATAATCAAGGCTCGCCCACGGAATGGCGTGGTATTTCTCGCCAATGCCGAGAAATCCGCCAAAACCGATCACGGCAAACATGATTCCGTTCGACAATTTGTCGAGCATAACGTCCTCGATGTCGCCGATATGAGTGCCTTCCGTGTTGTAGACCGATGTGCCGATAACCCGCGAAGCGGCGATGGCTTCGGTGTGTCCCGTCTGGGTCGTCATGGTGTTCTCCTCGTCGTCGTTGACATTAGATTTTGACAATGAGGGCCGCGGGCTAAGGTTCCAGGCGGGTTCGAAATTCTTCAAAGTTTTCTTGACGACGCTGCTGTGGCGCAACTGCTGGTTCAACCCACGCTCTTGGCGATGCGATCGAAGGCCATCAGTCGTTCAAGCAATGCGGGAAGATCCTTTAGCGGCACCATGTTGGGACCGTCGGAAGGCGCGTTGTCGGGGTCCTGGTGCGTCTCGATGAAGACGCCGGCGACGCCAACCGCGACGGCCGCGCGCGCCAGCGTCTCGACAAAGCGCCGGTCGCCTCCAGACGAACCGCCCTGCCCACCCGGCTGCTGCACGGAATGGGTGGCATCGAAAATCACCGGCGCACCGATCTCGGCCATGATCGGCAGCGCCCGCATGTCGGACACCAGGGTGTTGTAACCAAAGGATGCGCCGCGCTCGGTCACCAAGACATTGGCGTTGCCGGAGCCGATGATCTTGGCGACGACGTTCTTCATGTCCCACGGCGCGAGGAATTGGCCCTTCTTCACATTGACCACCTTGCCGGTTCTTGCCGCAGCAATCAGCAAATCGGTCTGTCGGCTGAGGAAGGCAGGAATCTGCAGGATATCGGCATGCGGAGCGACGATCGCGCATTGTTCCTCAGTGTGGACGTCGGTCAGGATCGGCAGCGCAAAATTCTTGCGCAAGTCGTCGAAGATCGGCATTGCCGCTTCAAGTCCCGCGCCGCGCGTGCCGCCAAGCGAGGTGCGGTTGGCCTTGTCGTAGCTGGTCTTGTAGACGAGCCCAATGCCGAGCCTTTCAGTCAATTCCTTTAGCGCACCGGCCATGTCGAAAGCGTGCTGCCGCGATTCCAGCTGACATGGACCGGCGATCAGCGATAAGGGCGCGCTGTTGCCGAAAATGACTTTGCCGACCGCAACGGAAGAGTTCGGCATCAGTGGATTGAGCTTGTTCATGCGATCTCCCGGAAAATGAAGGCGGCGCCCTGCCCTGGCGCCGGCGGCACGATGATATCACCGCCGCGCGTGTGGTGTTCGACGGAATTGGCTGCAAACAGCTTGGCGACGGCGTCGGCGTGCCTAATCGAAAAGACGATCCCGGCATAGCGGAGTTCAGATGGCGCGCCGGCAGGAATGCCGAAGCGTGCCGAATAGGCTGCAGGATCCAGAATGGTCACTACGGCATTCGGCAGCTCATAGACAGTGCCGCCCTGCGCCTCGATTCCGGCTGCGATCGAAATCAAGCGGCCTTGTTCGAAAGGTTCGCCAGTGACTGCTACGACTTCGACAATGCCGGTTGCGCCATTAGCGTGGCCCTGCAACGCAGTGCGGTCGACGTTCGGCGCATTGATCCGCTCGCAGGCGAAGAGAAAAGCGTCCGTTGCCTTGCCTGTAGCCGCGAAGGCCAGTTTGAACGATGCGGTGTCGCTCTTTCCCGTCGCATCGGTGAAGGCGCGCGAAAAGCTTAGCGCGTCCCCCGCCGACAGACCGGCTTCCATGTAACGCGCGTGGTCCGCGGCGGCGCTTTCGGTGCCCAGCGCCACGGCAGAAAATCCTTCATCGCCGTTTTCTTCGCGATAGGTGCGATCACGCGCGACAAAGACATTGCGGTTCGCGATCGCCTTTGCCACGGCCTGTCTGTCGGCGACCACGAGCGGCTCGAGATAGGTGCCGTCGGTGTGGAAGACACAGCAGTTTTTCGTTCCGAAAGGGTGGATACCTGTCGGCGCAACAGTAAAGCCAAGCAGGGTCAAGCGCGCCCGCGCAATATCGAGGCTCGCGGTCGGCAGCACCAGGTGATCGAGCGGATGAGGCCTTGCGGAGGTGTTCTCGGTCATGTCCCGCGCGGTGTGCCTCATTCCTGAAAATGGTTCAAGGGCTTGGCCGACGCCTCAGCGGCAAGACCATTATCAGCGCCTAGGGGACGGCGGCTCGTCAACTTGCAACGATGTCGGCCGAATAACGCAATTCGCGTAGCGGTTTGACCCGGCTGGTCGTCTCTGCATAGAGCGGATGCGCCTTGTAGGCGGCGAGCGCCGCTTCGTCCTCGAACTCGGCGTAGACGACCACATCGATCTCATCCGAGAGCGGGTCGACCTTGGTGTTGAGCGTTACCTCGAAATGACGCGAATGAGGTATCTTGCCAAGCGCCAGGAGGCCCGTGCGCACTGCCTCGACATCCGCTTTATGCCGTGCGCTGAAGAAAACGATATGCCGGATCAACCCAGCCTCCTCGACCGTTGGACCGGCGTTCTTTTGTGTCAGCGGCAGCGTGCCGTCAATCGGCAGGTTTGTCGCGTCTGCGAACCGTAGCAGCGAAGAGAAACTACACCATGCTGGTTACATAGTGCACGATGCGGGTCACCTCCCTGACCGTCCTGTCGAGGTAGCGGCCTTGGTTGTAAATGCCGTCCCAGATCAGGAAAAAGGTGACGGTCGTGATGACGATGACATAACGCATGACTAAAACTAGCGCATATGGACGGCTGCAACCATAACGATTCCAACGCTGCTGGGGACCCTCCCCGGGAATCTTTAGCGGCCGTTTGATCTGCCCGGCCGTCAAAAAGTCCGATCGTGACGCAGGATGCGGCCATAACGGCCAATGGGAATCATATCATGCGCAGACGGACGATCTCCCTCGTTGCAATTCTTGTCGCTGCGGGCGGCATCTGGCTCAACAACACCTCGCTGCTTTCGAGCCGGCCGGCCGGCACCCCTTCGGTGCTTGCGCATCGCGGCCTGGCTCAGGATTTCGACCGTACGAACCTCGGATCGGAAACATGCACGGCCGCTCGCATGCTGACGCCGCGCCATTCCTTCCTCGAGAACACGATACCGTCGATGGAAGCCGCCTTCGCGCTCGGTGCGGACGCGCTCGAACTTGATGTCCATCCTACCACGGACGGCAAGTTCGCCGTCTTCCACGATTGGACGCTGGATTGTCGCACCGACGGCAAGGGTGAAACGCGCAGCCATGCAATGTCCGAATTGAAGACGCTCGATATTGGTTATGGCTACACTGCCGATGGCGGCAAGACCTTTCCGTTTCGCGGCAAGGGTGTCGGCATGATGCCGTCGCTGGATGAAGTCTTGCAGCGCTTCCCGAACCGGCGCTTCAACATCAACGTCAAAAGCAACGATCCCAAGGAAGGCGAGATGCTGGCTGCCCTGGCTCGCCACATTGACGCCGGCCGAGCGCCCCAATCTGACGGTCTATGGCGGCGACAGGCCTATGGACGCGGTCAAGGCAGCATTGCCGGATACGCACACGCTGAGCCGCGCATCCCTGACGCGCTGCATTCTTCGCTACACTGCGCTCGGCTGGAGCGGCTACGTTCCTGATGCCTGCCGCCAGGGCACTTTGCTCATCCCCGTCAATATCGCAAAGTGGATGTGGGGCTGGCCGGACCGTTTTCTCGACCGTATGGACGGTGTCGGCAGCCATGTCTACCTGCTCGGTCCCTATTCCGGCGGCGGCTTTTCACAAGGCCTCGACGACCCAGCCTCGATCGACCAACTGCCGGACGATTATTCCGGTGGGATTTCGACGGACGCACTGGATCTGGTCATGCCTGCCGTCAAGCGGCGTTTCGCACCACGTGGGTGACAAGGCCATCTACTGGAAAAAGGTTTGCCATACCGGACAGTATCTTAGCGCTGAGACAGTTTCGAGTCGACGCTCAAATCCTCACCTAGAGAGTGATGCGGTACTTGGCAAACCCTGCTTCGCCCTCGCCCGCCGGCTCGATCTTCAGCGACGTCACTTGCGCAATGAAATCCTTTGCCCTGGCGCCGGTCTGGAATACGACGCTGGTTCCCGGTAGTGGCGCAAACGACCAGTTGGCGTCCGCCGACGGATTGATGGTGCCTTTGCTGACGATATAACGCACGATCACATCGCGGTTGGTGTCGGGCGCTTCGTAGATGATCTTCGAGGCATTGATCTGCGGGAAATTGCCTCCGCCGCCGGCTCGGTAGTTGTTGGTGGCGACGACGAATTTCCGCTTGGGATCAATTGGTTTGCCGTTGAACATCAAGTCAATAATGCGGTTCGAGCCAGCATTCACCAGCCCGCCCTTCGAATCATATTTCGGTGGCTGCGACAGATCGATTTTGTAGGTGACGCCGTCGATCACGTCGAAATTATAGGATGGGAAGTCAGTGTTGATGAGCGCCTGGTCGGCTTTGCCCGGTTCGATCCGGTTGAAGATGCCGGCCGACATTTCCAGCCATTCCTTCACCTCCGCTCCGGTGATTTCGACGGCGCGCACCGTGTTTGGATAGAGGTAGAGGTCGGCGACGTTCTTGATGGCGATATCGCCCACCGGCACGTCGGTGTAATAGTCGGCGCCGTTGCGCCCACCCGCCTTGAACGGTGCCGCCGCCGACAGCAGCGGCATATCCTTCCACTCGGTGTTCTTCAGGATGTCCTTCAAGTACCAGGTCTGCGCCTGACTGACGATCTGGACCGATGGATCGTCGGCGACCAGCGCAAAATAGGAATAGAGCGGCGCCGAGGTTTTGCCGACAGGCCGGCGCACATAGGCGAGCGTCGCCTCGTGATCCTGTTTGAGCGCGTCGACGATGCGCTGGTCGTCCGCGACGGTCGGCTTGTTCGTCTTGTCGACCCGCTCAAAGATCGGCCTGGCCTCAGAGGTCGCCGAGACGATTTTCCATGTCGATCCGTCGCGCTCCAGCAACAGATCGATCAGCCCCATATGCGAGCCCCAGAAGCCGGCCATAACGGCGGGCTTGCCTTGCAGCGTGCCTTTCGCCGGATCGACGGCTTCCAGCAACTGAAAGTCCTTCTTGCCAGGGAAGACGAGGTGCTGGTGGCCGGTGAACACCGCATCGATGCCTTCGACACCTGCCACGAAGACGGAGGCATTCTCCATCATGTCGCTTTGCTTCACGTCGATGCCGGAATGGGAGAGCGCAATGACGATGTCGGCGCCTTCTTCCTTCATTTGCGGCACCCACGCCTTGGCCGCCTCGACGATGTCGCGCGTCTTGACACTTCCTTCGAGATTTTTCAGGTCCCAGACCATGATCTGCGGCGGCACGAAGCCAATGATGCCGATCCTGATCGGTTGCTCGGCGCCCGATCCGTCTTTGATCTTCCTGTCGAGGATGACATACGGCTTGAGATAGAGCTTGTCGTCGCGCGGGTTCGCGGCGAGCTCGGTGCCGCGGATCAGGTTCGCGCAGACGAACGGGAAATTGGCACCGGCCAGCACCTTGTCCATGAACGACAGGCCATAGTTGAACTCGTGGTTGCCGAGCGTCGAGCATTCGTAGCCGAGCAGGTTCATGCCCTTCATGACCGGATGCAGATCGCCATCCTTCATCCCTCTCTCGTAGGCGATGTAGTCGCCCATCGGGTTGCCTTGTAGAAGGTCGCCATTATCGACCAGCATCGCGTTGGTTGCTTCCTTGCGCACGGCTTCAATCAACGATGCCGTTCGCGACAGCCCCATCGTGTCGTTGGCTTTGTCGGCGTAGTAATCGTAAGGCAGCACATTCACGTGGATGTCGGTCGTCTCCATAATCCTCAGATGCGCCTGATTGGCTTGAGCCCGGGCGGAGAACGGATGCAGCATAATCAGCGCTCCGCTCACGGCAACGCCGGCGAGGAAATCGCGGCGTGAGACGAGGTGGCGCAGTTGGGACATTCGTTTTCTCTTTCTTCCACGACCTGACAAGTCCTGCCCGAAGCAAAGCTTCGCGCCGAAATCCAGCCGAGTCCAGAAGCCGATTCCATCAAGAGGAGGTGACGCGCCGATGAATGTCCGGCAGCGAACAATCAGCCCTTATCGTCGTCGCCCTGGGTGATCAACCGCGCGCTGCGCTGACCGGTGAAGTAGATCCATAGCCAGCTCAGGGAAACCGCAAGCCGGTTACGAAAGCCGATCAGGAAGTAGATATGCGCCAAGCCCCACAGCCACCAGGCAAGCCGGCCGGTGAGCTTGATCCAGCCGAAATCGATGGCCGCGGCGCGCTTGCCGATCGTCGCCAGATCGCCGTCATGCCTGTAGCTGAAAGGACGCGGTGTCGCGTCACCGGCAAGCCTTGCCTTGATCGTCGCGGCGACGTGCCGTCCCTGTTGCTTGGCGGCGGGCGCGACGCCCGGCACCAGCCGGCCATCCGGCCGCAGGACGTGCGCTGCGTCACCGATGACGAAAATCTCCCGGTTTCCCGGCACACTCAGGTCGGGCTCGACAAGCACTCTGCCCGCGCGGTCCGCTGCCGCGCCGAGCCATTCGGCGGCCGGCGAAGCGGCGACGCCCGCCGCCCACAGGATTGTCCTGGCCGGCAAGTGTGTGTCGCCGAAGACGACACCCTCGGCATCGCAGCGCGTAACCGCCCGGCCGAGTTCGACGGTCACGCTGAGCCGTTCGAGCGCCTTCGTTGCATAACCGGAGAGTTCGGGAGCGAAATTGGACAGGATGCGGTCGCCGGCCTCAATCAGCACCACACGCGTCTGCCGCGTGTCGATGTTGCGGAACTCGCCGCGCAGCGTGTCGTGCGCCAGCTCAGCAATAGTGCCGGCCAGTTCCACGCCGGTCGGCCCGCCGCCGACGATCGCCAGCGTCAGCAATGCCTGACGGTTGGCGGGATCGGTTTCCCGTTCGGCCCGCTCGAAAGCTAAAAGAATACGCCGTCGAATGGTGGTGGCATCCTCCAGCGTCTTCAGGCCCGGGGCAAACGGTTCCCATTCGTCATGGCCGAAATAGGCGTGCCGCGCGCCGGTCGCCAGCACAAGCGTGTCGTAAGCGACCGTGCCGCCGTCCTGCAGCAGCACGCGCTTGCCGGTGCGGTCGATGCCGGTAACGGTGGCGAGCAGCGTCGTCACGTCATCGCGCTTGCGCAGGAGATGGCGGATCGGCCAGGCCACTTCGGAGGTGGCCAGCGCCGTCGTCGCCACCTGGTAGAGCAGTGGCTGAAAGAGGTGATGATTACGCCTGTCGATCATGGTGATGCGCACCGGCGCGTGGGCAAGTGCGCGGGTGAATTCGAGACCGCCGAATCCGGCGCCTACGACGACGACGTGATGGTTGGCTGTGTTCATCTCACTCATCCCTCTCGCCAAGGCTGATGTAAGTGTCGTTGTGCAGTGCAGCAATGCCTGCGCTGCAACTAACTGGGAGTCGTCTCTTGATGTCGTGAATACGCATGCTGCAGACTCGTTCCCAGATATAGCCTGCGTCCAGGATACGACTTGGTTGGAACTGTATATTGCAGGTGAAGCATGGCTAGGGATGAAGATGAAGGCTCAGCGCAGTACGCCTCGCCGCCTTGTTTTATGCACGAGCTCGACCCGGAGTTCCAAGCGCCGCTATCCGACTGGACCGACGTAAGGCGCTGGCGCAAGGCCGAGCGCCAGCGATTGATCGCATCCCGCCTTGCCGTTTCAGCCGACACGCGCGCAGCCATGTCGCAGCGCATTGCCGAAGGGCTCGACGCGATGATCGGTGACATCGCCGGCCGCGTGGTCAGCCTCTATTGGCCGTTTCGCGGCGAGCCGGACCTGCGCCCGTGGATGGAAACCGTCGACGCGCGGGGCGGGCGCACGGCGTTGCCCGTCGTCGTCGAGAAAGACCGGCCGCTTGTCTTTCGCGCCTATACCCACGGAGACCGGCTGGAGAAGGGCGTCTGGAATATCCCGATACCGGCTGACGGCGATCCGGTGTTACCCGACATCGTCATTTCGCCGATTGTCGGCATCGATCCTGAGCAGTTTCGCCTGGGCTATGGCGGCGGCTTCTTCGATCGTACGCTTGCCGCGATGCCCTTCAAACCGCTGGTCATCGGCGTCGGCTACGAACTGCAGCGCATCGTCACCATCTACCCGCAGCCGCACGACATTCCGATGGACCGTGTGGTGACCGAGGCAGTCAACACCTAGGCGAGTTCGGGCCTAGGCGAGTTCAGGTTTCATTCCCACCGCTGTGCGATCGACGATTTCGCGCAAGGCAAAAGACGAATTGATCTTCGTCACATGCGGCATTGCCGACAGCCACTCCTTGTGGATACGTTCGTAGTCGACGAGATCCTTTGCCGCTATACGCAGGATGTAGTCATATTCGCCCGACATCAAATGGCAGGATAGGACGTTCGGGCAGCGCTTTATCGCTGCCTCGAAATCCGACAACGTCTTCTCGAATTGCCCGGACAGCGATATATGCACGATCGCCGTCATCTGGTGCCCAAGTGCAGCGTTGGACAGCCGGGCGTGATAGCCGCGGATGGTTCCGGATTTCTCCAGATTGTCCAGCCGCCGCGAACAGGCCGACTGCGATAGGCCGACCTTCTCGGCGAGCGCTGCATTGGGTATGCGCCCATCCTTCTGCAACGTCTCAAGAATGGCGATATCAATCCTGTCGAGCGGCATTTTTGCGAGTTCCTGCGACAATTGCAATGTTTTGCGCAACGATTATCGAAGAGTCGCCTCTCAGGCAAGCGCATTCGCAAACACTTATCGAGCGATTCGTGGTTCACTATCTCTAGACAGGGAACGAGCCCCAAAGGGCCGGATCAGGAGAAAAAAGATGCGCGTCGGCTGCCCCCGGGAAATCAAGAATCACGAATACCGCGTCGGCCTGACACCGGGCTCGGTCCGCGAATATGTCGCGCATGGCCATGAAGTGCTTGTCGAGACCGGCGCCGGTGCAGGCATCGGCGCCGATGACAACGCGTATCGCGCTGCCGGCGCCACGATCGCCAAGACGGCAGCCGACGTGTTTGCCAAGTCCGACATGATCGTGAAGGTCAAGGAGCCGCAGGCCAACGAATGGGTTCAGCTCCGCGATGGCCAGATCCTCTATACCTATCTACATCTTGCCCCGGATCCGGAGCAAACCAAGGGCCTGTTGGCCTCCGGCGTGACCGCGATAGCTTACGAGACGGTCACCGACGAGCGCGGCGGCCTCCCGCTCTTGGCGCCGATGTCGGAAGTTGCCGGCCGCCTGTCGATCCAGGCGGGCGCCACGGCGCTGCAAAAGGCCAATGGCGGCCGCGGCGTGCTACTTGGCGGCGTGCCCGGCGTGCTCCCCGGCAAGGTCACCGTGCTCGGCGGCGGCGTTGTCGGCCTGCATGCCGCACGGATGGCGGCCGGCCTCGGCGCCGACGTCACTATTATCGACCGCTCGATCCCGCGCCTGCGTCAGCTCGACGACATCTTTGGCGGCCGCGTTCACACCCGCTACTCGACCGTCGAGGCGCTGGAGGAAGAATGTTTTTCGGCTGACATAGTCGTCGGCGCCGTGCTGATCCCGGGGGCAGCAGCGCCCAAGCTGGTGACGCGCGAAATGCTGTCGGGCATGAAGAAAGGAGCCGTGCTGGTCGACGTCGCCATCGACCAGGGCGGTTGTTTCGAGACCTCGCACGCCACCACCCATGCCGAGCCGACCTATGAAGTCGACGGCATCATCCATTATTGCGTCGCCAACATGCCGGGCGCGGTGCCGGTCACCTCGGCCCACGCGCTCAACAATGCTACGCTGCACTATGGCCTGCAGCTCGCCAACAAGGGCCTCAAGGCGCTGGTAGACGACCACCATCTGCGCAACGGGCTTAACGTCCACAAGGGCAAGATAACGAATCGCGCGGTGGCCGAAGCGCTCGGTTACGAACTGGTCGAGCCGAAGGCCGTTCTCGCGGCCTGATTTCCAACCGTTTGTTCCTGATGAGTCGCCGATGCTGTCGGCGGCTGCTTGTTCACAGGCAATTTTCTCGGTCTACAGCCGGTCTTGCCCGCATCTGGTGCCCGTTTGATGCAATGTGCTCTTTCTGTGGCTTTTTTGTTACAGCCGCCACAATGAGCCGATGCTACGTAGATGCCGGGTTCACCAGGGGCAGGGTAATGATCAGCAGAAAATTCACGAAATCTCTTCTTCTCGGCGCAGTTTCTGTTCTGGCGCTTGGGTCGGTCTCTCATGCCGCCGACGTGGTCGAACCGGTCGTGGAGACGGCGGGCTTCAACTGGAGTGGCATCTACGTCGGCTTTGGCGTTGGCGCCGGGGCGAACGTCCACGAGTTGAGCAGCGACTTCATTCCTGGGGTGTCGTTCAACGGTATTGGTGGCGAAGGCCTGTACGGTGAACTCACCGTTGGGTATGACTATATGGTGGCGCCGCGGTTCCTGATCGGCGGACTTCTGGACGCTCATGCCGGCAACATCGAAACCTCCCTCGACGTTGCTGGATTCGACGCATCGGTCAAAGAGACCTATGGTTTCGACGCTGGCTTGCGGGCAGGCTACCTCTTCACGCCAAACACTTTGGGCTATGTCCTTGGTGGCTATTCATGGCAGAAATACAAATTTGACACGAGCGCAGGTTTTGACTTCGACTGGGACCAGAGCGGCTACTTCGTCGGAGCCGGCGTCGAGACGGCCATCAACAGCAACTGGACCATCAAAACCGAATATCGTTTTACGCAATTCAGCACCAACGATGATGTCCTTTCCGAGTTCGGTGTACCGGATGGCGCAATCAACCTCGATACATCGCGTCACACGTTCCAGGTAGCAGCCAATTATCGTTTTGGCGCCCAGAATGGCGGTGTCTCTTCCTTTGAGGCACCTACCTACAACTGGACCGGCTTCTATATCGGCGGTGCGGGCGGCGCGGGTGCGTCGGTGCATCAGATCAATGTTCCGCCGCTTGGCGACCTGGAGTTCAACGGTATCGGCGGCGAAGGCGTGTTTGGCGAATTGAACGCCGGCTACGATCATGACTTCGGCAGCTGGGTTGCCGGCGTTATGGTTGATGCTCGCTACTCCGGCATGACCTCGGAGCTGGAAGTGCCCGGCGGGTCCATTAATCTGGACACCGACTATGGTTTCGATGTGCTGGGCCGGGTCGGTTTGAAGGTCAACGAATCAACCCTCGCCTATGTGCTTGGCGGTTACAGCTGGCAGCATTTCGATCTGAACGCATCTTCACCCATCGGCGACATCATCGATTGGGGCTCGAGCGGCTTCTCGGTCGGTGGTGGTTTGGAAGCGGCCGTGACCAACAACGTAACTGTCGGTCTCGAATATCGTTATTCGCAGTTTGCCGAGAAGGATATTCTGGAGGAGTTTGGAGGGCCGAGCGATGTCCTCACCACCACTCCTTCTTTCCACACCGTCCGTATCGGTGCGAAGTATAAGTTCAACTAAGGCCCTCCAGGCAAATCGTTCAAGCCCGCCGGCTAATCCCGGCGGGTTTTTTGTTTTGCGAACAATGCAGGCACAAAAAAGCGGAGCCAAAGCCCCGCTTCCTCGGTTATCGAGATTTCCGCCGATTCATCCGCGGTCGGCAAATCGATCGACAGTCTCTTTCTACCGCTTGTATGCGACGGGAGTGCGACAGGCCCAAGCCGGTGCAGCCTGTTCGGTTACGCGCGGTCGATCCGGCACTGATAGCAATTGTTGCGGGCCGAGCGGATGTGGACGTAAGCAATGTCGTCGCGTTTGAACAACGTCTCTGCCCGTGCGGCAATGGCGTCGGTCGGAATGACGCCGCCGCTACCGTAAACAATACGGTCGTCCTTGCCATAACCGCGCACGATGTAATCGCTGCTTTCGAGCATTTCTGGAAGCAACTCAACCTCGGCAGCGCGTTCGCATTCTTCCGCATGCAGAAAGATCGGCCCGGTTTCGGCATAAGGCTGCAGCTCCGGAAAAGGCCTATAGGCCAGAACAAGATAGGCTTCCCCCGCAGCAACATTCTTCAAGCAATGACGGCAAGGCACGCCGTCGCCGTCCGAAATCTGCCGCTCTGGCATCAGGCCATAAGCATCCGCCCCGCCGCGCTGAAGTGCCCGGACTGCGTCGGTTGGCAAGGCTTTGAATCTTATCGTCATGGCAAAATCTCCGGTGTCGTTGACCGGAAATTATGCTCGCAAGACAGAGCTTCCCACCCGATTCCTGCCGAAATGGATCAGTCCATCAGCGCGTCGAGACCGCGAACCAGACCCTTGATCTGCTGTACCCGTCTGATGGCGAGCAGCGTGCCCGCCACATAGGGTGCCGCGGACGAGCCGGCGTCGTGGCGGATGGTCAGCCGCTCGTCTGGCAGGCCGAACAGCGCCTCGCAGGACAGGATGTAGGACGGCAGGCGAAGCGCGTGCACTTGCACCCCCTCGCCTGCGCCGACCGCACCCCCGCGTGTAGCCGGCACGCCAGAGACCTCGGAGACCGGCTTTGCCGTTGAGGCCTTGCGGATGTCGGCCAGCGCCTCAGCAAGCTCCCGTGCGGTACCGGAGGGCGCGTCGGGCTTCTTTGCACTGGCATAATCGATGACCTCGACATCCGGCACGTATTTTGCCGCCATAAGTGCAAACCGCTTCATCAGCGTGGCGGTGATGGAAAAGTTGCCGGCGGCAACGACGCCGACGCCGTTGGCGCGCGCCGCGGCATCGATGTCGGCATAGTCGGCAGCACCCAGTCCCGATGTGCCGATCACAGCGTGCCGTCCCTTGTCGATGGCGAGCAGCACATGGTCTTTCACGACATGCGGCTTGGTGAAGTCGACCAGTACGTCCGACGGCGCCTCCAGCGCCTCGGCCAGCGAAGCCGAAACGACAATACCATTAGCCGGCATGCCAACCAGCAGACCGGAATCCTGCCCAGCACCGCTGCGGGACACGGCCCCGGCCAGCGCCATGTCGCCTTGCGCCGCGATCGCCGGAACTAGCGCCTTGCCGACCCAGCCCGTCGCACCGGCCATTACCGCCCGTATTGTCATCGTGCGATCCTCCATCACCATCGGTTTTTAGACGACAGCGATATGGAAAGTGCCCGGCTCATACAAGTCGGACCCGCCTTTGAGTGTTGATCCAGACCCTGGGCGTGGCAACGACAAGCTGAAGCCTGGATGAACGGGCCTGAAATCAGGGCCGCATGACGCTGGCCGCGCGCTCGGCGAAAGACATCGGATGCACGACCTCTTTTTTTTGCGCCACTGGCGTAAAGCCTAGTTTTTGATAGAGCGGCAGTGCTGCTGGGTGATCGAGGGTGCAGGTTTGCACGGTTACCCGCCTTGGCCCGTGCGACCACGCCGCGGCGATTGCCGCACCGAGGAACCAGCGGCCGATGCCTTGCCCGGTCGCGTGCTCCATCATTCCGAAATAAGCGAGTTCCACTTCCTCCGGCAAATGCGGCTTGAGGTCGAAGAAGCCGGCCGGCGCACCATCCAGATAAAGCACCCTGATGTCGCGGTCCTCGCGGTGAATGCCCGCCGCAAGCTCCTCGTCGCTCAGCCTCAGCACATTGACCCAGTGCCATTTGCGGCCGACCCGATCCATCAAATAGCGGTAGAAATGCAGCGGAATGTCTTTGGTCTTGAGCAGCGCGATCTGGCGGTTGTACGGCAGAGGCGGCGAATAGGCAGGCGGCACATGCATTTCGAGAAACGTCACGGTGACGTCGATGTCTTCCAGCGATCCGTCTTCCATCACCGTCAGTCCTTGCCCGTCACGACGGGCGTGTCGGAAAGCCCGCCCCATTCGGTCCACGAACCGTCATAAAGCCTGTTGTCGGCATGGCCAAGCGTCTCCAAAGCCAGCGTGATGGCTGCCGCGGTGACGCCCGACCCGCAGGAGGTGACGACCGGCTTCGACAGGTCGATGCCCGCTCCTTCGATCACGTTGCGTAGCCTGTCCTTTGGCAACAATTCGCCGTTTTCCGAAAGCGCCGAAAACGGCACGTTGTGCGCGCCCGGCATATGACCGGAGCGGATGCCGGGGCGCGGCTCCGGCTCGGTGCCGGCAAAACGGCCAGGCGAGCGCGCGTCGGCGATCTGGCTCTCCCCCGTCTCGACGATCCGGCGCATATCGGCAAGGCTGGCGACGCGGGCGGCATCGAAGTTGGCATAAAACACGCAAGGCGCGATCTTCGTCAGCTCCGCCGTCACCGGCCGTCCGGCGGCTTTCCAACGGTCGAAGCCGCCGTCGAGAATATAGACCTGGAATACGCCCATGACGCGAAACAACCACCAGGCGCGCGGTGCAGAAAAGAACCCTGGCCCGTCATAGACAACAATCGTGTCATCGGCCGAAATACCCATCGCGCCGACATATTGCGCGAAATGCTGCGGCGACGGCAGCGTGTGCGGCAGAGCCACGTCGGGGTCCGAAACCGCATCCTGGTCAAGGAAGCGGGCGCCTGGAATATGCGCTGCGTCATACTCCGCGCGCGCGTCGCGCTTTTGGGCCGGCAGATACCAAGACGCGTCGACAATCGTCAGGCCGGGCTTGCCGAGCTGCTTCTGCAACCAATCGGCATCGATGGTGAAAGGACTGTCGTCGGCCATCTTTTCTCTCCTGTCCCGCCTGTCGCAGTCCTATATCAGGCTGGCGGCATAGGACCAAAGCGAATGCGGAAGCGCCGGTTCTCGCGGCCCTTCTTCTCGATCTTGCCGATATGGATCTCGCCGATTTCGCCGGTGCTCTTTACATGGGTGCCGCCGCAAGGCTGGCTGTCGATCGAGGCGTTCTCGCCGATGCAGACCAATCGGATCTTTCCCGTGCCAGCCGGAGGCCGCACATTCTTGGATTTCACCAGGCCCGGATTGTATGCCAGTTCCTCGTCGGAAATGAGCCGGGTGAAGATCGGGTGGTCGGCCCGCACCAGCTCCATCAGTCTGGCCGTCACGTCTTCCTTGGTAAAGCCGGCGTCCGGGATGTCGAAATCGATACGGCTGTCGTCCTCGGAAACCGCGGCGCCGGTGATCGGGAACGGGCAGACGACGGTAAGCAGGTGGCAGGCAGAATGCATGCGCATCAGCAACTGCCGCCGCGGCCAGTCGATGGCGAGCCGCATGCGCTCGCCCACCTTTGGAACTGCCTGCTCCAGCGCCGGCACATGGATGATCTCGTCGTTGGTTTCGCCGGTGATCGTAGCGGCAATCGCTATGCCGGTGCCGTCGGCGCGCTCGAGGCTGCCGGTGTCGCCCGGCTGCCCGCCCGACGTGGCGTAAAACACCGTCCGGTCCAGAATGATGCCGCCGCGATCGTTGACTGCGACGACAGTGGCGTCGGCCGTCCCCAGATAGGCGTCGTCACGAAACAGCGCTTCGGTCTTGTGCGCCATCACGCAACCCTTTCGAACGGTACCGAAATCGTGCTCTGTTGCTCCATCCACCCCGGCACCGGCAGCTTCTTTTCGCGCAGGAATTCAGGATTGAACAGCTTCGACTGGTAGCGCGTGCCGTAGTCGCAAAGCATGGTCACGATGGTGTGGCCGGGGCCTAGCTCGCGCGCCAGGCGAATGGCGCCGGCAATGTTGATGCCGGTCGAACCGCCAACGCAAAGCCCCTCCTCCTGGATCAGGTCGAATATGATCGGCAGTGCGTCCTCGTCGGGGATCTGGAAAGCAAAATCGGGTGTAAAGCCTTGGAGATTGGCGGTGATCCGCCCCTGCCCGATGCCTTCGGTGATCGAACTGCCCTCGGATTTCAGCTCGCCGCTGGTGTAGAAGGAATAGAGCGCAGCCCCCAGCGGATCGGCCAGCGCTATCTTGACTTGGCTGTTCTTGGCCTTCAGCCCGAAACCGACGCCTGCCAGAGTGCCGCCGGAACCGACCGCCGACACGAAACCATCCACCTTGCCGTCGGTCTGGTTCCAGATTTCTTCGGCCGTAGTACGGATATGGCCGTCACGGTTGGCGACATTGTCGAACTGGTTGGCCCAGATCGCGCCGTTCGGCTCGGTCTTCGCCATCTGCTCGGCCAGCCGGCCCGACAGCTTCACGTAGTTGTTCGGGTTCTTGTAAGGCACGGCGGGCACTTCGATCAGCTCGGCGCCGAGCAGTTTGATTGTATCCTTCTTCTCCTGGCTCTGGGTGTCGGGAATGACGATCACCGTGCGGTAGCCGAGCGCCTTGGCAACCAGTGTCAAGCCGATGCCGGTGTTTCCGGCCGTCCCCTCGACGATGACGCCGCCGGGCCGCAGCAACCCACGCTGCTCCGCATCGCGGATGATAAACAGGCCGGCGCGGTCCTTGACCGACTGCCCGGGATTCATGAATTCGGCCTTGCCCAGGATCTCGCAGCCGGTTTCTTCCGAGGCCTTGTTGAGGCGGATCAGGGGCGTGTTGCCGATCACGTCGATCACAGAACGGGGCATGGAGATTCCTTTGTGGGTGCGGCGAAACCCTAGAAACCCGAAGCTTCGGTTTCAAGGCAAGAATTTGCCTGGTCCAGTCGCATTCGCACACTGCAATTCCTGCACCCAGGGGCGCCCAGCCGGTATTCATTTCAACGATGTACCGAAAAGCACTCTTTTCATTCGATTTCTTCACCGGTAGAGCGCAGGTTAAGAAGAGCCGGCGGGGCGCAGCATGACACTCTATTTGGCCAATCCGAAGCATGGCGTCGCCTGGATTACGGGCGGCAGCAGCGGTATCGGCCGTTCGCTGGCCAAGGATCTTGCCGCTCAGGGCTATGTCATCGCGGTGACTGCGCCCGATGACCATCCGATCGATACGCTCATCGTCGAAACGGCGCAGATGTCGGGGCGTGTCGCAGCCTTTCCTTGCGACGTGACCGACGAAAAACGCATGGCAGAGACGGTTGCAGCGATCGAGAAAAATCTCGGTCCGATCGTGTTGGCAGTGTTCAACGCGGGAAGCTATATCGCAACGCCGGGCGAGGATCTTGTCGCGCGCAATTTCCGTGGGTCTTTCGAAGTCAATTATTTCGGCATCATCAATGGCCTGGTGCCGGTCATCGAACGCATGCGCGTACGCTCGCGCGGCCATGTCGTGCTGATCGGTTCGGTCACCGCCTATTTCGGCTGGCCCACTACCGCTGCCTATGGCGGCACCAAGGCGGCAGTCAATATCCTGGCCGAGTCGCTGAAATACGATTTCGACAAGATGAACGTCCGCATCCAGGTGATTAATCCGGGCTTTGTCGACACGCGGCTGACTGAGAAGAACTTCCTGCCGATGCCGGGCTTGATGCCGGTCAACCTGGCCTCGAGCCGTATCGCGAAAGGCATCGAATGCGGCGGCTTCGAAGTCACTTTCCCACGCCGCCTGAGCTGGACGCTGAAGCTGCTCAGGATGCTGCCGAGGCCGTTCTCCCGATGGGTGATCAGCACGGTCACCCGCTGGAATGCGCGGCCGCTGAATTTCGACCGCAAGCCACCGGTCGAATAGGATCGGTGACGGGGCGACGGATCGTGTCTGCGGGTCGCTGGGGCGCCACGTCATTGCCGGCGACGCGCTCGCGCCATCGACCACGGCTTTCCTCGCGCAGCGGATTGTCGTGTGGGTCGAGGCGGTGGTGAAGTAAACCAAAGGCCTCAAGCAAAGGGCGACCGAAGCATCACTCCGGTCGCCCTTTTCAATCGTGAGTAACCAAGCCAGGCTTGGCCGGACGCAAAACGGTCAGATTATGCCGCCCGCGCAGCCGGCCGCTTGCCGCCGAAGCGGCGCTTGTTGTTGCCCTTGAAGGGCTTGGCGCCTTCCGGCTTGCGGTCGCCCGCAAAGGCCGGCTTGTCGCCGCCGAAACGCTTCTTGGCGAAGCCGTTGTTGGCGCCGCCGGGACGCCTGCCGTCGCGACGGCCGTTGTGGTCGTTGCGATCGTTGGCCGGCTCGAAGCTGCGCTCGTTCTTCTCAGCCGGATTGCGCTGCGGATCGGGGCTGCCGAGATGATCGGCAACGATCGGCAGCTTGGTGCGGATGATACGCTCGACCTGGCGCAGCTTGGCGTTTTCCGACGGGTCGCAAAGCGTGATGGCGATGCCATCCATGCCGTTACGGCCGGTGCGGCCGATACGGTGGACATAGCTCTCCGCCTCATCCGGCAGGTCGAAATTCACCACATGGCTAATGCCGGGCACATCGATGCCGCGTGCCGCAATGTCGGTCGCCACGAGAATGCGCACCGAGCCTTCGCGGAAATCGTTGAGCGCCTTCTGGCGGGCATTCTGCGACTTGTTGCCGTGGATAACGGCGGCCTTGAAGCCGTCGCGCTCGAGGTCCTTGGTCACCCTGTCGGCGCCATGCTTGGTGCGCGAAAAGATGATAACGGACTTCATCGCCTCGTCGGCGAGCATCGTCGATAACACCTGGCGCTTCTGCTTGGTGCGGGCAAAGACGACGCCCTGCACGATCTCCGCGGCCGCAGTGCTGTGGGGGGCGACCTCGACGCGGATCGGGTTCTTCAGCAAGCCTTTCGCCAGCTCGGCGATTTCGGCCGGCATGGTCGCCGAGAACAGCACCGTCTGACGGTCCGGCGCCGTCGCCCTGGCGATGCGCTTGACGTCGTTGATGAAGCCCATGTCGAGCATGCGGTCGCCTTCGTCGAGCACCAGCCATTTGGTGTCGGCAAGTACGAGATCGCCCTCACGCACCAGATCGGTCAGCCGGCCAGGCGTGGCGATCAGGATGTCGACGCCGGGTGCAACCTTCTTGACCTGGCTGAAGCGCGAGACGCCGCCAAGCACCAGCGCGGTCGAGACATGTGCGCCCTTGGCGAGAATCTTGATGGTGTCCTCGATCTGTACGGCGAGCTCGCGCGTCGGCGCCAGGATCAGCGCACGAGCCGTCTTCGGCCGGCGCTTGGTGCCAAGCGCGATGATCTTCGACAGGATCGGCAGCGCGAACGCCGCGGTCTTGCCCGAGCCGGTCTGGGCGATGCCGAAAATGTCGCGGCCTTCGAGCTGCGGCGGGATAGCCTGCGCTTGAATCGGCTTGGGATCGGTAAAGCCTGCGCCATGGGTGGCCTTGAGCAGTGCACCACTAATTCCAAGTGCGGCGAAACCGGTCAGTTCCCAAGTGTTCTCACCGGTCAAAGTGTTTTCATTGGTCAAAATATTCTTCTTTCATACGGCTTCTGGCCGCAAACATCGATGGCGGCAGGGCGCAACCTGCCGTCGACAATTGTCATGAAACGACAAGGCGGGCGGACGTCATCGTCCACACGGCTGCGCTGTCGTGCCCGCAGGCTTCATGCCACGGGGCTTTTTCGCCACCTTGCCGATATGTCGGGAAGAGGGAAAACAGACGCAACCAGTCTCATTCGTCGAGAAGGCCGGAGTGTCCCGGCCCAAGCGCCTATGCCGCCGCATATGGCCCAGTTCGCTTCGGAATGCAAGGGGTCGGATGCTGCAGCGCAGCAAAAGCCATGGCGAAGCGGCGCTTGCGCTCACTTGCTGCCACGATTACCACAATCCAGCTTTCCGTTTTGGGGACCGGTCATGAAGGACGTGCTGAAGGAACTCGAGCGGCGCCGCGAGATCGCCCGCATGGGCGGCGGCCGAGCCCGCATCGAGGCCCAGCACAAGAAGGGCAAGCTCACCGCCCGTGAGCGCATCGACGTCTTCCTCGACGAAGGCTCGTTCGAGGAGTTCGACATGTTCGTCGAGCACCGTTCGACCGATTTCGGCATGGAGAAAACCAAGATCGCCGGCGATGGCGTCGTTACCGGCTGGGGCACCATCAACGGTCGCCCGGTCTATCTTTTCGCCAAGGATTTCACCGTGTTCGGCGGCTCGCTGTCCGAGGCACATGCCGAAAAGGTAGTCAAGGTGCAGGAGATGGCATTGCGCAACCGCGCGCCGATCATCGGCATCTACGACGCCGGCGGCGCCCGCATCCAGGAAGGCGTGGCGGCGCTCGGCGGCTACGCCGAGATCTTCCAGCGCAATGTTCTGGCCTCCGGGGTCATCCCACAGATTTCGCTGATCATGGGCCCTTGCGCAGGCGGCGACGTCTATTCGCCGGCGATGACCGACTTCATCTTCATGGTCCGCGGCACCTCCTACATGTTCGTCACCGGGCCGGATGTGGTGAAGACCGTCACCAACGAGACAGTCACCGCCGAAAGCCTCGGCGGCGCTTCCGTCCACACGACGAAGTCCTCGATCGCCGACGGAGCCTACGACAATGACGTCGAGGCGCTGTTGCAGATGCGCCGGCTGGTCGATCTGCTGCCCGCCTCCAACACGGCGGAAATTCCCGAGATCGAATGCCACCAGTCGGTCACCGATCACGATCTGTCGCTCGACAGGCTGATTCCCGACAATGCCAACAAACCCTACGACATCAAGGAGTTGATCCTTAAAGTTGCCGACGAGGGTGACTTCTTCGAAATCCAGCAGAATTTTGCGAAAAACATCGTCACCGGCTTCGGCCGTGTCGAGGGCCGCACCGTCGGCTTCGTCGCCAACCAGCCGATGGTGCTGGCCGGCGTGCTCGATGCCGACGCCAGCCGCAAGGCGGCGCGCTTCGTACGCTTCTGCGACTGCTTCTCGATCCCGATCGTCACCTTCGTGGACGTTCCGGGCTTCCTGCCCGGCACCGCGCAGGAGTATGGCGGGCTGATCAAACATGGGGCCAAGCTTCTGTTCGCCTATGCCGAAGCGACCGTGCCAAAGATCACCGTCATCACCAGAAAGGCCTATGGCGGCGCCTATGACGTTATGGCATCAAAGCATTTGCGCGGCGACATGAACTATGCCTGGCCTACGGCGCAGATTGCCGTGATGGGCGCCAGGGGAGCGGTCGAGATCATCTACCGCAAGGACATCGGCGATGCGGAGAAAATTGCTGCGCATACAAAGGCTTACGAGGATCGCTTCCTTTCGCCCTTCGTTGCCGCCGAGCGCGGCTATGTCGACGAGGTGATCATGCCGCATTCGACCCGCCGGCGCATCGCCCGCGCACTCAGGATGCTGCGCAACAAGGACATGCAGAACCCCTGGAAGAAACACGACAATATTCCGCTGTGAGGCGCTGATGTCGCGCCTGATCTGGTTTCCGCCTTGGCGAGCCTGCTGAGCGATACGATCGTCGCCGAACGCGTCCGGCATTTCGACGGTGAATGGACATCGAACATCGCCGACGACCTCGATCGATAGCTGTCCGCCTGGAGCTACTGCGGCCAATGTCAGAGTCGTCGGCCTATTCCGCTTCCGCCGCTCCGAACCCGGCTCCCATCATCGCGCTGACAGCGCCCGACCACGGCGTGGCGTGATTGTCGATGCGCATCTGGAAGATGAAGTAGGTCGGCGAGCAGAAGCCGATGCCTTTCACCTTGCCGATGCCCGGCGTATCGGGCGGCAGCGACTGGCACATGTAATCCTCGCGACAGAAATGGCCGGCCGAGCAAGCGGGACGATTACCGCGATTGACAGCGCCGCCCAGGCACTGGTCGAAATTATTGGTCGCCACGCAGGTGTCGAATTTTTTGCCGCCGACCAATCCGCAAATCTCGTTCGGCATCGGCTTGCCCGGTTTGAAGGCGGCAAAGCTGCGATCCCGATCGTCGCAGCCGCGATAGGCGATACCCGCCGGCACGCCGATCTTCGGCGGTCGGCAGGTGTAGCCAGTACGCGAAATGCCTGGCGCGAACGCCGCGAACTGGCCGGTGATGATATAGCGGTCATTGAAAGGTTGCGCCGGGTTGCTGGTGATCGAGCCGGTCAGGCACGGATGGCCGGAGAATATGTTTTCGCTGTCCTTGGGCAACAGACATTGCGCCAGCTTGGTGCGCACGCCGGACGCGGTCGCCAGCGGCGTGCAGACGGTGCCGCCGCCGCATTGCCAAGTCGCGCCGAAACGGGCTGCATCTTCCGGCATGAAGCACGGCATCGCCATTTCGGCCGGCGAATAGGCAATTTCGCTGGCATCGTTCCATGTCGCCGGCGGCGCGAAGGACAGCGGGCGGAAGCGGTTCGGTTCCTTGCCCCCGGCAGTCGCGCGCAGCCAGGCGACGCGGCGCGGGACATCGGCGTGAAGATGCGGTGAGATACCGACCTCGATGCGGTTGAGCGGCGAGGTCGTCTTGTCATCCAGGCCGATAAAGTGGAACCCGGCGGTCGAACCCGCCTGATGGCAGCCTTGGCAGGCGCCATTGTCCAGCCGCTCGACCAATGCCTCTGGCGTGCGCACCAGCTTCCGCTTGGAATAATCAAGCCCGGCTAAATCCGCGGGCTGGAACAGTGGCGTGAACGGGTGGTTGGCCTGCCTTGCGCTGCCGAAAGTCGACCATGAGACTACCTTCTTTGCCAAGAATTTATCGGGGATTTGGTAGACGCCGGAGTCGATTGCCGCGACATTGGTGCGGACATAGTCGGCAAGTCTTGCTTTCAGCGCAGCGTCGTCGGCGAGACGTGCCGTGTCGGGCGTGTTTTCCAGCGGTCTTTCACTGACAGCCCCGCCGTCGATGCCGAAAATGCGCATGAGATAGGCGGCCTGTCCGCCGAATTCGGTCTCCTGGCCGGAGGGGAAGCGGACCACTTGCGCATTGAGCTCGAGCTGCTTGAAGGTGAGCGCCGCTCTTTCCAGCGGCCCGCCGATCAGCCAGCCGGCATCGACGCTCTCGTCGAGTTGTGGTGCCCAGCGTCCGGCGACGCCGACACAACCGCCATCGGCATCCGGCGCGACATTGTAGATGGCACTGAAATTGAACGGCAGGCGCGAGGCCAAAACCTTGCCGTTCTTCTTGAAGCTGTAGGCGAGGCGATAGATGAAGCGCACTTCGCCGCAACTCGTGTCGCCTTGCAGCGCGGCGAAGTCGCGCCGATCGAGCCGGTTGACTATGCCGACGAGACGGAAGCGCGCGGCATCGGTCCTCAGCCAGCGCATGTCCATGACACGGCCGACATTGCCGTCGGTCACCTCGTAAAGCGGCCGGCCGCCGGCCTTCATCTCGGCCCACAATGCTGCGACGTCGCTTGCAATCGTTTCGACGATCGCATGATAGGCCGGCGCCTTGTCGTAGAGAGTCTTCAAATCGCCCTTGCCATCGACGCCGAAAATGCCGGCGAAACCATAGCCGTCGCTGTCAAGCTCGGCGAGAACGGCCGGGTCGTCGACGATGGTTAGCGGAGTTTCGGCGTTCGCGGCATGTACCATGGACATGGCACTAATGATCGCAACGAGCAGCGCAATCAGGCGGTTCATTCGGCAGCCATCCCGCGGCTTTCAACGAGTTCGCGCAGCACCGCCACCAGCGCCAGCGGCAGGTCCTCGGCGATCAGCCCCGGTCCGAAACGGCTGCCGGTCTCGGCATGGATCCAGACTGCCGCACAGGCCGCTTCGAAGGCTGGCATGCCCTGAGCCAGCAACCCGGCGATGATGCCCGACAGAACATCGCCCGAACCGGCCGTAGCCAGCCATGAGGCACCATTGCTGTTGATCGCTGCCCGGCCATTGGGGGCCGCAATCACTGTGTCGGCGCCCTTGTAGACGAGGATAGCACTGGCACGCTTAGCGGCGGCGCGGGCCTTGGCGAGCTTGGACAAATCGTGGTGCCCGGCGACATCGGGAAAAAGCTTGGCGAACTCGCCCTCATGCGGCGTCATCACCAGAGCCGGCGTTTTCGGTCGACGGGCGGCTTCGAACAGGGCATCCGGCGCATCGCGAAATGAGGTGATGCCGTCGGCGTCGAGCACCAGCCCGTCCATCCCGCTGCCCTGCCCATGGGCGTTGCCGAGTATGATCAGGGCAAAATCGCGCGTTTTCTTCCCGATGCCAAATCCCGGGCCAAGCACGAAGGCCGATGGGCGGCGGCTGCCGACGAATTCGTCCACATCCGCGATAGTGTCTATCTTGTGCAGCATGACCGAGGTCAGATGCGCCGCGTTCACCTGCATGGCGTTCGCCGGCGACAGCAAGGTGACGGCCCCTGCCCCGCTCCGGGCCGCGGCAAGCGCCGACAGCCGCGCAGCACCCGTCGCCGACGGTCCGCCGGAAAAGACGCCAACATGGCCGCGCTTGTATTTATGGGCGTCGACCGCCGGAACCGGAAGGCGGTCAAGCCAGAGCGCCGGAATGTTCTCGAATGTTCGCGGTTGAAGCTGCGCAACGATGCTGTTGTCTATGCCGATATCGGCGAGCTCGATGTCGCCGCACAGCTCGCGCCCCGGCAACAGCAGATGGCCTGGCTTTTTTCGCGCGAAGGTCACCGTGGTCCGGGCCCGGAAGGCCTTTCCTAACACATTGCCGCTCTCCCCTGAAACGCCCGACGGCAGGTCGACCGCCACAACCGGCAAGTTCAATTCGGCCGCAATGTCGATCACCTTGGCGGCGTCGCCGGACAGCGGCTTGGACAGCCCCGCCCCATAGAGCGCGTCAACCACGACGGAGCCCACCTCGGCAACGAAATCCGACAGCGGCCGAGCTTCAACCGGGCATTCCGAGGCAGCGAGTGCCGCATCACGGCCGCCTTTGGGCGATCCGGACGCCCACACAGAGACATCGACTGCGCTCTCCCGAAGGATGCGGGCCACGACATAGCCGTCGCCGCCATTGTTACCGGGGCCGCAAAGCACGTGGACGCGTGCCGCCGCCGGGTAGCGCTTGAGCACTACGGCGGCAACCGCGGCGCCGGCATTGCGCATCAGGCCAATACCGTCGAATGGACCGGCGGCAATCGCCAGCCGGTCGGCCTCGGCCATTTCGGAGGGAGACAAAAGTTCGTTGCTCATGAAATATCAGGCGACATGCACATCATTTCCCCAAGCATTGTCCAGTTTTTGATCCGACGCAAACAACGAAGGTCCCCAAGCAAATTTGGCGGCGCACCTCGTTCGGGACGACGGCGCGCAGCTGCTCATGAAATATCCGATCTGCCCAATTTTTGTGCGGACGGCAGGACCGGCGGTGTGTAGGCTCGAGGCGTTCATGGCACATCCGACGCAGCGAATGATGCGAATGTACATTCCTGCGCGGCATGGTATCCAAATCAAGTGAGGCTGCTCGACGCCCCATCAATTGGCACAGTTCGTGCTTGATCGAGGCGCAAGCGGGGCTCACAACCCGTCTTTTTTGGCAGTGGAGGCCACTTTTTACATGAAAAAGATCGAAGCGATCATCAAGCCGTTCAAGCTAGACGAAGTGAAAGAAGCGCTTCAGGAGGCCGGGCTGCAAGGCATCACCGTGACCGAAGCCAAGGGCTTTGGCCGCCAGAAGGGCCATACCGAGCTTTATCGCGGCGCCGAATATGTCGTCGACTTCCTGCCAAAGGTGAAAATCGAGGTCGTGCTCGGCGACGATGCGGTCGAAGCCGCGATCGAAGCTATCCGCAAGGCGGCCCAGACCGGCCGTATCGGCGACGGCAAGATCTTCGTCTCGAACATCGAGGAAGTGGTGCGCATCCGCACCGGCGAAACCGGCATGGACGCCGTCTGAATTTTCCCGTTAAAAGGCCACGTTCAAACGTCATCACATAGGGAAGCAGGGACATGACGACAGCCAAAGACATCATGAAGCAGATCAAAGACAACGACGTGAAGTTCGTTGATCTGCGCTTCACCGATCCGAAGGGCAAACTGCAGCACGTAACGATGGATGTCGTCGAGGTCGAGGAAGACATGTTTGCCGATGGCGTCATGTTCGACGGTTCCTCGATCGCCGGCTGGAAGGCGATCAACGAGTCCGACATGGTGCTGATGCCCGATGCAGATACGGTGCATATGGACCCGTTCTTCGCCCAGTCGACCATGGTCATCCTGTGCGACATTCTCGATCCGATCTCGGGAGAATCCTACAACCGCGACCCCCGCGGCACCGCCAAGAAGGCCGAGGCCTACATGAAGGCGGAAGGCATCGGCGACCAGATCTTCGTCGGTCCTGAAGCCGAGTTCTTCGTGTTCGACGACGTCAAGTACAAGGCCGATCCCTACAACACCGGCTTCAGGCTGGATTCCACCGAACTGCCGTCCAATGACGACACCGACTATGAGACCGGCAATCTCGGTCACCGGCCGCGCATCAAGGGCGGCTATTTCCCGGTGCCGCCGATCGATTCGGCACAAGACATGCGTTCGGAAATGCTCACCGTGCTCGCGGAAATGGGCGTGCGCGTTGAAAAGCACCATCACGAAGTGGCCGCCGCGCAGCACGAGCTCGGCATCAAGTTCGACACGCTGGTCCGCAACGCCGACAAGATGCTGATCTACAAATATGTCGTGCACCAGGTCGCCAACGCCTATGGGAAGACGGCCACTTTCATGCCGAAGCCGGTGTTCGGCGACAATGGCTCGGGCATGCATGTCCACCAGTCGATCTGGAAGGAAGGCAAGCCGACTTTCGCCGGCAACGAATATGCCGGCCTGTCCGAGAGCTGCCTGTTCTACATCGGTGGCATCATCAAGCATGCGAAGGCGATCAACGCCTTCACCAACCCGCTGACCAATTCCTACAAGCGCCTGGTTCCGGGCTATGAAGCGCCGGTGCTGCTCGCCTATTCGGCACGCAACCGCTCGGCCTCGTGCCGCATTCCGTTCGGCTCGTCGCCGAAATCCAAGCGCGTCGAGGTCCGCTTCCCCGATCCTGGTGCCAACCCCTATCTCGCCTTTGCCGCCATGCTGATGGCCGGCCTCGACGGCATCAAGAACAAGATCCACCCGGGACAGCCGATGGACAAGGATCTCTACGACCTGCCGCCGAAGGAATTGAAGAAGATCCCGACCGTCTGCGGGTCGCTGCGCGAAGCCCTGCAGAGCCTCGACAAGGACCGCGGCTTCCTGAAGGCCGGCGGCGTCTTCGACGACGACCAGATCGACAGCTATATCGAGCTCAAGATGGCCGAGGTGATGCGCTTCGAAATGACGCCGCATCCGGTCGAATACGATATGTATTATTCGGTGTGATCCCGAACCTCATAGTCACGTAGAAAAACCCCGGCGGAGACGCCGGGGTTTTTTATGCAATGCGATGGGAAAGAAAGTCACGGCACAGACACTCGAGGTCCGCGCCGTGAACGCATTCTCAAGCCGCCGCCGAAACCTCGGCGCTGGTCGGGACGGAGGCGATCGTCTTCAATATCTGCGAAGCGATCTGGTAGGGGTCGCCCTGCGAGTTCGGACGGCGATCCTCGAGATAGCCCTTGTAGCCGTTGTTGATAAAGGAATGCGGCACGCGGATCGAAGCGCCGCGGTCGGCGATGCCGTAGCTGAACCTGTTCCAGGGCGCGGTCTCGTGCTTGCCGGTCAAACGCTTGTCGTTGTCCGGCCCATAGACGGCGATGTGATCCATCAGGTTTTTGTCGAAGGCTGCCATCAGCGCCTCGAAATAGGTCTTGCCGCCGACTTCGCGCATATAGGCGGTCGAGAAGTTGGCATGCATGCCGGAGCCGTTCCAATCGGTGTCGCCGAGCGGCTTGCAGTGGTATTCGATGTCGATGCCGTACTTCTCGGTCAGGCGCTGCAACAAATAGCGCGCCATCCACATCTGGTCGGCGGCCTTCTTGGAGCCCTTGCCAAAGATCTGGAATTCCCACTGGCCTTTGGCTACCTCGGCGTTGATGCCTTCATGATTGATGCCGGCGGCAAGGCAAAGGTCGAGATGCTCCTCGACGATCTGCCTGGCGACGGAGCCGACATTGCTGTAGCCGACGCCAGTGTAGTACGGGCCTTGCGGCGCCGGATAGCCACTCTCGGGGAAGCCGAGCGGACGGCCGTCCTTGTAGAAGAAATATTCCTGCTCGAAGCCGAACCAGGCGCCCTCGTCGTCGAGAATGGTGGCGCGTTTGTTGGACGCGTGCGGCGTCACGCCGTCCGGCATCATGACCTCGCACATGACGAGCGCGCCATTGGTGCGGGCGGGATCCGGATAGACGGCGACCGGCTTCAAAACGCAGTCGGAGCTGTGGCCCTCGGCCTGCATGGTCGAAGAACCGTCGAAGCCCCACAGCGGAAGCTGGTCGAGCGTCGGAAACTCGGCGTAGTCCTTGACCTGCGTCTTTCCGCGGAGGTTGGGAACCGGGGTGTATCCATCGAGCCAAATGTACTCGAGCTTGTATTTCGTCATTCTAGCCTCTCGTTGCTTGATCACCGAACCCTGGATGGCGCCGGGGCGAGCCGGCCTATCCAGCAGCCGACCTGCCGGATTACTAAAATGCAATTCGTGTGCCATTCTCGCCGGCGACGGATGCGGCAAAAGTGAGGTTCTATCCGCCCAAAATCGCTGGTCCGCCGTCATGCTGCGCTCGGATCATCCACAAGCACATTTTGCACAAATAATGTGCACGTACTGATCTTTTCGTAATCATGTTGCCTAATTCGGTTGCTGAACCTATGTTGGGGAAAGGTTGAATCGGCAAGGTTCTGTCGAAGAAAGGAAACCGACAATGGAAATCACTTCCACTCGTCAGTCGGCCAAAATCCTGATGTTCCCGGTGGCAGCGCGCGCCTCTGCCTCAAATTTAAGCGGAAAGGCTAAGTTCGCGGCAGAACTTGCTTCTTTGCGCAACCGAACGGATTTCGGAAGTGCCTGGTATCATGAGGCAGCGATCGAGGAAGCGAAACAGGATCGGAAGAGCTAAGCCCTGCACTCGATAAATTGAAAAAGCCCGGCGCGATCGCTCGCGCCGGGCTTTGCTTTGAACCGGGACGGGCCGGCTACTGTTTGGTGTGCAGGTCCGTTCCGAGCGTGTCCCTGATAAAGATCATGCCGATGATCAGCGACATCGCCGCGATCACCACTGGGTACCAGAGACCGTAGTAGATATCGCCCTTGTAGGCGCTGAGCGCGAACACCGTCGCCGGCAGCAGCCCGCCGAACCAGCCATTGCCGATGTGATAGGGCAGCGACATGCCGGTGTAGCGGATGCGGGTCGGGAACATCTCGACCAGGATCGCGGCGATCGGCCCGTACACCATCGTGACGAAGACCACGAGGATGAACAGGATGGCGATCGTCATCGGCCAGTTGACCGCTGCAGGGTCGGCAAACATGGCGAAGGGACCGCCGCCGGGTACGGTGTAGACAGTGACCTCGGGGGCTCCCGCAGCCTCGTCGGCAGTCAGCAGCTTGTCCTTGATCGCCTGGTCAGTCGGAACGGTAGCCTTGTCGCCGGCGCGGATTGCCGCGGCATCGAGCTTCAGCTCAGGATTGGCCGCAATAAAGGCCTCGAGCTTCTGGTCCGGCACCTTGGCGGCTGCCCGCTTCAGCGGGTAGCCGCCATCCCGAAGTGCCGTGTAGACCGCCTTGGCGAAAGCTGCATCCTTGGCCTTGGCCTGATCGCCGGCGGCCGTGGCGTCATAAGACTCGACCGTCTCGTTGCCGATTTTGACCGACGCGGCTGTACCAGGCGCCGCAGTCGATACCACGTCGTAAGGCACCGAGTTCTTGGTCAGGAACGACGTGGCGATATCGCACGAGGTCGTGAACTTTGCAGTGCCCACCGGGTTGAACTGGAACTTGCAGTCTCCCGGTGCCGCGGTCACCGTCGCGCGTGTGTTCTGCTGCGCTGTGGCGAGCGCCGGATTGGCTGCCCAGGTCAGCGCCTTGAACAACGGGAAGGTGCAGACGATCGCCAGCGCAAGGCCGGCCATGATGATCGGCTTGCGGCCGATCTTGTCGGAGAGCCAGCCGAACACGACGAAAAAGATGGAGCCGACTGCTAGCGCGATTGCGATCATGATGTTGACCGACTGCGCGTCGACCTTGAGCACGTTGGTCAGGAAGAACAGCGCGTAGAACTGGCCATTGTACCAGACTACGGCCTGGCCTGCTGTGAGGCCGAGCAGTGCCAGCAGGGCAATCTTTGCGTTCTTCCACTGGCCGAAGGCTTCCGACAGCGGCGCCTTGGAGCCTTTGCCTTCGTCCTTCATGCGCTGGAAGGTCGGCGATTCAGAAAGCGACAGTCGGATCCATATCGAAATCCCGAGGAGCAGAAAAGAAACGATGAACGGAATGCGCCAGCCCCAGGCGGCGTAGGTTTCCTTGGCCATCGACCCCTGGACGATCAGAATGACGACCAGCGACAGGAACAGGCCGAGCGTTGCCGTCGTCTGTATCCACGACGTGTAGTAGCCGCGGCGATCGTCAGGTGCGTGCTCGGCGACATAGGTCGCGGCACCGCCATACTCGCCGCCGAGCGCCAGGCCCTGCAACATGCGCAAGATGATCAGGATCACGGGAGCGGCGATGCCCAAAGTCGCATAGCCAGGCAGCAAGCCGACCAGGAAGGTCGACAGGCCCATGATCGTCATGGTGACAAGGAAAGTGTATTTACGGCCGACAAGGTCGCCGATGCGGCCGAACAGCAATGCGCCGAACGGGCGCACGAGGAAGCCAGCGGCAAACGCCAGCAGCGCGAAAATATTGCGCGTCGCTTCCGGAATGGTTGGACTGAAAAAAGTCGAACCAATGAATACTGCCAGCGAGCCGTAGAGATAAAAATCGTACCATTCGAAAACGGTGCCGAGCGAAGAAGCGAAGATGACCTTCTTCTCCTCGCGTGTCATGCCGCGGCTTGTTTTGCCGGCGGTCGATGCCATTGCCATGAGCGTATCCTCCCGTGTGATTCCGTCAGCCCTCGATGCTGCGCGTCATCGTCCGCGTTTCCTCGCAACGCAGACTCAGTGCAGCCACCGGTGCAAAAAATGACAGAAAGCAGTGCCCAGAGGCAGACCGCCTTTGGGATTATGACTTTGGTCTAATGTGCAGTGCGAAATAGCGGGCGGTGCCGTCAGCCTTTGAGAGCTTCGAGCAGCTTGACTGCGGCCATCATGTCGCGCTTGCGGGCAGCACGGCGCGCGAGCGCCTCTGCATCATGGCCCCATTGCTCGGCTTGCCAGTCCTCGTCGACATGACCGGCAGCCCAGGCCGCCTCGCCGTCGAGCTCGCCGAAGTCGACGGCGATCGCCAGCAGCGCCGATCCGGTCAGCGAGGTCATGACGTGAATGGCGGCAAGGCGCAGCGGATCGGCACGTTGGGCAAGATGCTGGCCGAGCAGCGCGATACTCTCGCGCGGCTGTTCGACATGGATCACGCCTTCGGCGAGATGGAACCGGGCGCCGAGTGCGCTGCGCACCCAGTCGATGACCGGGTCCCAATGCTCGTTCTGCCGGTCGACTAGTCCTTGGGGCGCATCGGCGCGGTAGCAGAGCAGATCGGATGAGGCGAAGCGCAGGATGTCCTCCAGCACCGCCTGGGGATCACTGGCGACGCCATCGATTGCCGTATTGACCAGACGCATCACCGGCATCGTCACCGGGTCGATGGTCTCCTCCTGTGCGGCGAATTCGTCGGCGACGAGAGTAGCCGCCTTTTCGGTCGGCAGCGCCAGCAGCGCTTTGGCCGGCGTGCGGACGGGCTTGCCATCGAGATGGACGGCAAAACCATCTTCGACCGGCGCGACTGCGACGGTCTTGTAGAAGCGCTTCGGCAGTTGCGTCTTCATCTGGATCTGGGCGCGACGCACCGGGTCCGGATCGGAGAGCTGCTTTCCAGCTTCGAGGTCGTTCAATATGTCGCGCATGCTCATCCGGGGGCTTGTTTTCGGGCCGGCCGGTTGACGATGATAAGACCGGCGGCGATGAGGCCGAGTGCCAGGAAGATACGAACTGTCAACGGCTCGTTCAAGAAGACGGCGCCGCAGAGCACACCGAACACCGGCGACAGGAAGGTGAAGCTCGACAGTCCAGATGCAGGGTAGCGCCGGAGCAGCCAGAACCACAGAACATAGGTGAACGCGACGACGTAGACGGCCTGGAACAACAGAGCCAAGGTCGGCAGAACTGCAAAGCTGCGGACTGGCGGGCCGGCAAAAGGCATCACCAAAATCCCGACGACGGCGGCCCCGGCCAGCTGATAGAGCAGCAGCTTTTCGGCGCTGGCCGTCACCAGCTTCGATCGCTTGATGACGATATTGGTCACGGCCCACAGAATGCCGGCGCCGAGACTGAGCAAATCGCCGCTCAATGTTGCGCCGCCATTGGCGCTCAGTTTGTCGGAAAACACCGCGACCAGTCCGGCGAAAGCGAGCAGAAGACCAACGAGCTTGCGTGCCGTGATGCTTTCACCCAGCAGGAAATGGCCGCCGACCAGCATCCAGAACGGCATGGTGTTGACCAGCAAGGTGTTGCGCACGACGGTGGTGTGTTCGAGCCCGACATACAGAAACAGGAACTCGAGACCGAAAAGCGCGCCTGCCAGAATGCCGGCGACGAGGGTCTTGTCGGGCGTGAACAGCGCGATGCCGCGCCAGCGGCACCAGCCGAAAACACACAGGCCGCCGATCACCGAGCGGGCGATCGACAGGAAAACGGGATCGTAGCCGGCATAGGAGATCTTGGCGGCGACGTAGTTCAGCCCCCAGGAACAAGTCAGCCCAACCATGATGGCGGAGGCCGCCAGATCGACCGCGTCACGGCGGTCGAGCGTATCTGTGGCGACGCCCACCGGCCCTAGTCCTCCGCGCTTGCGTCGTCGAAGCCGATCAGGTTCCAGCTCTGGCGCATGTGCGGCGGCATCGGCGCGGTGATGTCGACGAACCCCTTATCGGGATGCGGGATGACGATGCGGCGGGCGTGCAGATGCAGACGGTTCTGCATGCCGCCGGGAAAATCCCAATTGGTGTCGGCCTCGAAATATTTGGGGTCACCGATGATCGGGCAGCCGATATGCGCGGCGTGGACACGAAGCTGGTGGGTGCGGCCGGTATACGGCTCCATCTCCAGCCAGGTCATCGTCTGTGCAGCCTGCTCGATGACACGGTAGTAAGACACGGCGTGGTCGGCGCCCTTTTCGCCATGCTTGGCGATGCGCACGCGATCGCCGTCGGGCGTCGGTTCCTTAATCAACCAGGTCGAGATCTTGTCCTCGCGCTTCGGCGGCACACCCTTGACCAGCGCCCAGTAGGTTTTCTTCGTCTCACGCGCCCGGAACGCTTCGGCGAGCTTCATGGCGGCGAGCCTTGTACGGGCGACAACCAGAACACCCGACGTGTCGCGGTCGAGCCGGTGCACCAGACGCGGCTTCTCGCCCTTTTGGTTGCGCCAGGCTTCCAGCATGTCGTCGACATTGCGGGTGACCCCCGAGCCGCCTTGCACCGCCAGGCCGGCCGGCTTGTTGAAGACAAAGACCTTCGGGTCCTCATGGATCAGCATCTTGGCTAGGACATCGGCGTCGCCCTGGTTGCGTATCGAATGGCCGGTCAGCGGGCTTTCGCCTTTCTTGTCGACTTCGAGCGGCGGCACACGCACCGTTTGGCCGGCTTCGACGCGGGTATCGGCCTTCACCCTGCCGCCGTCGACGCGGATCTGGCCGGAACGCAGCAGCTTCTGCAGATGACCAAAACCGAGACCGGGGAAATGGCTCTTGAACCAGCGGTCGAGCCGCATGCCCGCCTCACCGGCGTCCACTGTGATCTGTTCAACGCCTGCCATGATTCCAATCGCCGTTTTGCAGGCATGCAACGGCATTCGCCGGCACCCGCAATCTCACTCGGTTATTCGTTGTCGGTTCCATATTGCAGAACCTGAACTTTCTCCAGCGTAATCAAACCACTTGTCATGATTGTTTCAAGAACGGGCAGGAAACCGGCCAATTTTTCCTCGTCATCGACGATCTCGATGACCAGGGGCAGATCCTCCGATAGGCGGAGGATCTTCGTGGTGTGAAGCCGGCTGGAATGGCCGAACCCCATCGCGCCGCGCAGGACGGTCGCGCCGGCGATCTGCATTTCGCGGGCCCTCAGCACGATAACCTCATACAGCGGACGGCCATCTGCCTTGTCGTTTTCGCCGATAAATATGCGCAGCAATTGTGCCTGTGTTGGTATCTTCATTGCCTGGACCCTCTCAGCCGGTTGAGGCGAACTGCAAAGATGTGGCCGAGCCAGACGGCGGCAAGCCAGGCCACCACGGAGATCGCGATATTGAGTCCAGCCGCCAGAAACCTCCCGCCTTGCGCGAGGGTGAGCGTTTCAAGGCTGAAGGCCGAGAAGGTCGTCAGGCCGCCACAGAAGCCGGCCATGAAGAACTGGCGCTGCAGCGGACCGGCGAAGACACGACCATCCGGTCCCGTCAATGTCGCGTAGAAGCCGATGAGGAATGAGCCGACAATGTTGACGAGGAGTGTGCCGAAGGGAAATCCAGCGCCCCACAGGGCAGTGCTCGTCGATGAGGCAAGCGCCCGCAGCACACCGCCGATCATGCTGCCTGCGGCCACGGTCGCATAGAGCCGAACCGCTTCGGAGGTTCTGCGCCAACCAATGAGACGTCCGCCATGCCCGGCCGCGGCAGTCTCCGTCCCGTCGTGGCGGAGCTTCCGCGGGCCGCTCACGGCGCCCCGCTGCCAATCAGAAGACTTCCCGCGGCAAAGCCCAGCGTCACGCCGCCGAGGCTCAGGAAAACCGAAAGCAGCACATTTCCGCCGGCGCGCAGCCATTCGCCCTCGCGCGCCAGTGCCAGCGTCTGCAGGCTGAAGGAAGAGACCGTAGTGTAGCAGCCGAGGCCGCCGGTGACGGCAAAGGCCCAGATGGCGGGCATGCCGTCGCGCGTCACCGCATGCGCAACGACACCGATTGCAAACGCTCCCGAGACGTTGACCACCATCGTGCCCCAGGGAAAGGTCTCGCCAACCCGGCGGGCGACGAAGCCGGACAAGAAGAAGCGGGCCATTGCGCCGATCGCGCCACCAAGGCAGACAAGCAACAGATCATACATCGTGCTCCCTCGCACCGGTCACACTACGGTGTCAGGCGGCTCCGGCCTTCTTCGGCTTGCTGGAGGCGATCATCTTCCAGTTTTTGTAGAACATGGCATTGATGCGCTCGACGCTGACCGAAACGATGGCCAGGAGGCTCGCGATCAGACCGGGAAACGGCGACGGGCGAATGATGTCCATGAACACACAGTAGCGGCGCCCGTCATACTGGTTGACCGAGCGATGCAGTAGTGTGTCATCGAAGATGAACAGCGGGTTCTCGTGCCAGTAGTTCTTGGCGTTGCCGCACTCGACAAACACTTCCGATTTCACCGGGATGAGGTTGTAGAGAATGCGCAGGCTGAGCCGGAGCGGGCCAAAGTGCCAGGAAGTCGATTCCCTGCCGCTGAAAACAGAAACGGCAATCGTCTTGATATATTTGAAATCCTTGTTGAATTCGGCAACGTTGTCTATTTTGTGCTTGCCATACCACTGATAGACATACATGCCGCGCCGGCCGCTGCCGAAATTGGCGTCGATATCGGCGATGATCTCGTCCTTGCGCGCCTTAAATACGTCCAGGACCTCGTTGACCTCGCGTTGATAGTCCGGAGGAAACTGGTCCAGTTTCCAGATACCCCGGTTTCTGTAGCACAGCAGATCGACCAGCAGATTGAAGGGCGAAAGCAGCCAGGTGAAGATGCCGTTGCCGAGGAAATAACCACTGAACAGGGCCCAGTTCTTGTTGTCGTTGCGCAACACGTCGATCAGACCGAGGACAATGAAAATTGTCATCAGGATGGGAATGAAATAAAAGCCGAGCGCCAGCAGCGGGATCGCTATGGCGAACTTCCGAAGGGTCTTGCGAGATTTTTTTGTCATTTTTCCACGCGCCAGGCGCGATTCCATTCTGAATATCGTCGGTACGTTTCTGGCCTGTCCGCCGGCCGAAGGCGCATCTTGATAGGGTTTTTTGTCACGCCAGACAACGGCGATCACGCCACTGTGCGACTGGCAGCTATTTTTCTCGCTCGCTGCGCAGCTTCGCCCAATAATCCAGCCGCTTCCTGATATCGCGCTCGAAGCCGCGCTCGGGCGGGTCGTAGAATGTCTGCCTTCCCATCTTCTCCGGAAAATAGTCCTGGCCGGAAAAAGCGTCGGGCTCGTCGTGGTCGTAGCGATAGCCGGCGCCGTAATCTTCCTGTTTCATCAGCTTGGTCGGCGCATTGAGAATGTGCTTGGGCGGCAGCAGCGAACCGAATTCCTTCGCCGCCTGTGTGGCGGCCTTGAACGCGGTATAGACTGCATTGGATTTCGGCGCGGTAGCGAGATAGACGGTCGCCTCGGCGAAGGCCAGTTCGCCCTCGGGCGAGCCCAGATAGTCGTAGGCGTCCTTGGCGGCGTTAGCGACGACGAGCGCCTGCGGGTCGGCTAGCCCGATATCCTCCATCGCCATGCGCACCAACCGGCGCCCGAGATAAAGCGGATCTTCGCCGGCGTCGAACATGCGGGCCAGATAGTAGAGGGCCGCGTCGGGATCGGAGCCGCGCACCGATTTGTGCAAGGCGGAGATCAAATTGTAATGGCCGTCCTGGCCTTTGTCGTAGATCGGCGCGCGGCGCTGGACGATGCGCTGCAGAGCTTCGGCGCCGAACACCTCCTTTGATTTCGCTGCGCGCCAGACCTCTTCGGCGAGCGTCAGCGCCGCGCGGCCGTCGCCGTCGCTCATGCGGATGAGCATCGCCCGCGCGTCTTCATCGAGCGGCAGCGCCCTGCCCTCTGCCTGCTCGGCCCGCGCCAGCAGCTTGGCGATGCTGTCCTCGCCGAGCGAGTGAAAGACCAGCACGCGCGCGCGCGACAAAAGCGCGGCGTTAAGCTCGAAGGACGGGTTCTCGGTGGTGGCGCCGACCAGCACGACGGTGCCGTCTTCCATCACCGGCAGAAAACTGTCCTGCTGAGCGCGGTTGAAGCGATGGATCTCATCGACGAACAGCAGTGTCTGGCGGCCGTTCGAGCGGCGCAGCTTAGCTGCCTCGAACACTTTCTTCAGGTCGGCAACGCCGGAAAACACGGCCGAAATCTGTTCGAAGACGAGGCTTGTCTCTCCGGCAAGCAGCCGTGCGACCGTTGTCTTGCCGGTGCCGGGCGGGCCCCAGAAAATCATCGAACCGAGCGAGCCGGAGCCGATCAGCCGCGTCAGCGCGCCGTCGGGTCCGGTCAGGTGCTCCTGGCCGACGACCTCGCCAAGGTTCTTCGGGCGCAGACGGTCCGCCAGCGGCCTGCCGGGCGGCGTCTTTTCCGGTTCATCGACACTGAACAGATCGGCCATGCAACTTCTTCTGCCTGGAGCCCGATCATGCTGACGGTCGGGCTCAGTAACGCAACACCTGGCGCAGTATCTGCCCGCCGCGCTCGACGGTAAAGCGCCACCAGCGCGTATCCTGCTGGGCTACCTGTTCCAGGGTCGCCGCCTTGTCGATCGTCAGGCCATTGACCTCACGCACGATGTCGCCCGGCTGGAATCCAAAATCGGCAGCGGGCGAATCGCGGTTGATGTCGACCACGGTTACGCCTTTGACATCGGTGCGCAGACCGAGCCGTTGGGCAAGCCGTGGCGACAGTTCAGCAACCTTGGCGCCGGAAAACGGGCTGCGGCCGCGCAATGTGAGTTCCGCAGCTTTGGCGCCTTCGGGCGGTCGTTCCAGAGCGATGTCCATCGTCGCCTGCTGACCCTTGCTCAGAACGCCGAAGCTGGCGTTCGTACCAATCGACAGCGTCGCCATCCGGTAGTCCAGCGCCCCGACGCTCTCGACCGGCTTGCCGTTGAGCGACAGCACTACGTCGCCAGGCTTGAGCCCTGCCTTGGCCGCGGGTCCCGCCTCTTCGACTGAAGAAACCAGCGCACCGGTCGGTTTGTCCATGCCAAGCGATTCCGCAATCTGCGGCGTCACCGCCTCGAACTCGGCACCGGCATACGGCCGCTCGAAGAAGTCGAGCCCGGCCTTGGCCGCATCGGCGAAAGCGCGGACCATGTTCGAAGGGATGGCAAAGCCGATGCCGATCGAGCCGCCGCTACGGCTGTAGATCGCCGTGTTGATGCCGATCAGCTGCCCTCCCATGTTGACCAGCGCGCCGCCGGAATTGCCGGGATTGATGGCCGCGTCGGTCTGGATGAAGAAGCTGGAATCGGAGACGCCGATATGGCTGCGCGCCACCGCCGAAATGATGCCGCTGGTGGTGGTCTGGCCGACCCCGAACGGATTGCCGATCGCCAGCACCAGGTCGCCAACCTCGAGCGCGTCGGAATCGCCGATGGCGATCACCGGGAACGGCTTGTCGGAAGAAATCTTGAGCACGGCGAGGTCGAGCGTCTCATCCTTGAGCAGCACCTTACTGTCGAATTCGCGCCCGTCGGCGGTCGCGACCTTGACCTGGTCGGCGTCCTTGACGACATGGAAATTGGTCACCACGACGCCGGTCGGATCGACCAGTACCCCCGAACCGAGCGACGACTGCGCGCGCGGCTGCGAGCGGCCGAAGAACTCCTCGAAAAACGGATCGCCGTCGAAGGGTGACGCCACCTTGGCGGTCTGCGAGGCGTAGACATTGACTACAGCCGGCGCCGTCTGCTTGACCAGCGGCGCAAAGGACAGCTGCACCTCCTCGCGGCCGAACGGCACGCGCTTGTCGGGGCCGGAGGTGGCGTTTTCGCCTTCGACGCCATGCAACAGGTCGGTCAGCACGTCGGACAGACCAGGATCTGGCTTGGTCTCCTCCGCCAGCGCGTGCCTGGCCGCCGGCACGACGGCCAACGCCATCAAGGCGCAGATCAGAACAATGGACAGCCGTTTAACGCGCATTCCGAATCCTCCAAGTCGGGCGCCATTGTCCTGACGATTGTGCAAAATGAAAGGCTAAGCCGCTGAAATGCGATTATTTTGGGTAGTCGCCGCAAAAACCGGTGACCAAACCCCTACCAGCCCTGCCCGGTTACCTTCGGAAACAGAAAAGGGGCCCGGAGGCCCCTTTTGAACTTCTCAGGAAAGCCGAGCCTTATGCGGCCGCGGCTTCCTCTTCGGTGCCTTCAGCCTCGATGCGGGCACGGTCGCCGGCGCCCTTGGCCGAGGTGTCGCGGTCGACGAACTCGATGACCGCCATTGCCGCGTTATCACCGTGGCGGAAGCCGGCCTTCATGATGCGCAGATAGCCGCCGTTGCGGGTGGCATAACGTGGCGCGATGGTATCGAACAGGCGTTTGACGACGCCTTCATTGCCGATCTGGGCAATAACCTGGCGGCGGGCGTGCAGGTCGCCGCGCTTGCCGAGCGTCACCAGCTTCTCGACGATCGGACGCAAATCCTTCGCCTTCGGTAGCGTGGTGAGTATCTGCTCGTGCTCGATAAGCGACACGGCAAGGTTGGCAAACATCGACTTGCGATGGCTTATGCTGCGGGCGAACCGGCGGCCTTTAAATCCGTGGCGCATGGCTCTTCTCCTTCATTGCGGTTTCAAGAGGCCTGAGCCCCAGTTGGTTAGCCGCATGATCTTGTCCGAAAAGTCTGCAACTTTTTGCTGCGCTGACCTTCGGTTCGGGATCATGCTTAATATTGATCTTCGTAACGCTTGGCGAGGTCTTCGATGTTTTCCGGCGGCCAGTCCGGCACTTCCATGCCGAGATGCAGGCCCATCGCCGCCAGGACTTCCTTGATCTCGTTCAGCGACTTGCGGCCGAAGTTCGGGGTGCGCAGCATCTCGGCTTCGGTCTTCTGGATCAGGTCGCCGATGTAGACGATGTTGTCGTTCTTCAGGCAGTTGGCAGAGCGCACGGAAAGCTCGAGCTCGTCGACCTTCTTGAGCAGCGCCGGGTTGAAGGCAAGCTCGGTAACCTGCTCGGCGGCGACTTCCTTCTGCGGCTCGTCGAAATTGACGAACAGGCCGAGCTGGTCCTGCAGGATGCGAGCGGCGAAGGCCACTGCGTCCTCGCCCGAGATCGAACCATCGGTCTCGATGGTCATGGTCAGCTTGTCATAGTCGAGAACCTGGCCCTCGCGGGTGTTCTCGACCTTATAGGAGACCTTCTTGACCGGCGAATACAGGCTGTCGACGGGGATCAGCCCGATCGGCGCGTCCTCGGCGCGGTTGCGGTCGGCCGGCACATAGCCCTTGCCGGTGTCGACGGTGAATTCCATGCGGATTTCAGCGCCCTCGTCCAGCGTACAGATGACGTGGTCGGGATTAAGGATCTCGACGTCGCCAACCGTCTGGATGTCGCCGGCGAGAACCGCACCCGGTCCCTGCTTGCGTACGACCATGCGCTTGGGGCCGTCGCCTTCCATGCGGATGGCGATTTCCTTGATATTCAAGACGATGTCGGTCACGTCCTCGCGGACGCCGGCGATGGACGAGAATTCATGCAGAACGCCGTCGATCTGCACGGCGGTCACAGCCGCGCCACGCAGCGAAGATAGAAGCACGCGGCGCAGCGCGTTGCCGAGGGTGAGGCCGAAGCCGCGCTCGAGCGGCTCGGCGACGAGCGTGGTCAGCGTCTTCTTCTTCGACGAGAACTCGATCTTGTTCGGCTTGATCAGTTCTTGCCAATTTTTCTGGATCATAGTGCTTTCCTTCCGTTGTCCCGCCACCATCCAATCGTGGCGGGCGACCTGGAATGCCGTGGAGGAGCGCCCTTGAGGCGCTCGCGCGGCGTTCGGTAAATTCTTTAGACGCGGCGCTTCTTGCGCGGGCGGCAACCATTGTGCGGGATCGGCGTCACATCACGGATCGAGGTGATGGTGAAGCCGGCGGCCTGCAGCGCGCGCAGCGCCGATTCACGACCGGAGCCGGGTCCACAGACCTCGACCTCGAGCATGCGCATGCCGTGTTCTTGGGCCTTCTTGGCAACATCTTCGGCGGCCATCTGGGCAGCGAACGGGGTCGACTTGCGCGATCCCTTGAAGCCCTGGGCTCCAGCCGACGACCAGGCAATCGAGTTACCCTGCGCGTCGGTGATGGTGATCATCGTGTTGTTGAAGGTCGAATTGACATGGGCAACGCCCGACGAGATGTTCTTGCGTTCGCGACGGCGAACACGAGTGGCTTCCTTGGCCATGATGGTCCTTTCAGTTGATCTCTACACCGCCGTAATGCCAGCGGCTCCACCAGGGAGAAGGCAGTAGGGGAATATGGCAGTAGGGCAGTATGTCTGCCGTTCCTATTACTGCCCTACTCCCTTACTGCCCTAAATTACTTCTTCTTTCCGGCAATCGACTTGGCTGGGCCCTTGCGGGTGCGCGCATTGGTATGCGTGCGCTGGCCACGAACCGGCAGCGAGCGGCGGTGACGCAGGCCGCGGTAGCAGCCGAGGTCCATGAGTCGCTTGATGTTCATCGACACTTCGCGGCGCAGGTCGCCCTCGACCTGATAGTCGCGGTCGATGGTCTCGCGGATCTGCAGCACTTCCGCGTCGGTCAGCTGGTTGACGCGACGCTCGGCCGGGATGCCGACCTTGTCGACGATCTCCTGGGCGAACTTCTTGCCAATGCCGTGAATGTATTGAAGCGCGATGACGACGCGCTTGTTGGTCGGAATGTTGACGCCGGCTATACGAGCCATGTTCTTCTCTTCTCCATGTAGGCCGGGCGAGCCGGCGCTTCAAGTTGCCCCGCGTCCGGTGGAGGCCGGCCCTTGCGGGAGTTTCCAGTTCAAAGCGGCCTGCCTTGCCCTTGCGGACAAGCAAGCCTCATGCCTGATAGGAAGACGGGCCGCCATACCCCAGCGGGCCGCTCCAGTCAAGCGCAATCGTTCGATTCTCTAGCCGGCCGCTCGGCCAACCTGCCGGGTCGTCGCCCTGAGCACCGCCTCGATCTGCTGCGTCACCGCATCGATGTCGGCCATGCCATCGACGCCCCTAAGTTTGCCCTTGGCATAGTAGTAGCCGATCAGCGGCGAGGTTTTCTTGTAATATTCCCTCAAGCGTTCTTCGAACACCGCTGGACTGTCGTCCTTGCGCACTGGCAGGCCTGCGGCCTTGGCTTCTTCGGCGCGCTTGACGATTCGGCCAACCAGCGCCTTGTCGTCGACGACAAATTCGATGACCGCGTCTAGCTCCAGTCCGCGATCCGACAGCATTTCCTCAACGGCGTCCGCTTGCACCAGAGTTCGCGGATACCCGTCAAGGATGAAACCGTTTGCGCAATCAGCTTGATCGATGCGCTCGGCCACGATGGCATTGACGATAGCGTCGGACACCAGTTCGCCAGCGTCCATCACCGCCTTGGCGCGCTTGCCGACTTCGGTGCCGGCCTGAACAGCAGCACGCAGCATGTCCCCCGTGGAAAGCTGTGGGATGCCGTGTCGTTCTACCAGTCTCTGTGCTTGTGTCCCCTTGCCCGCCCCCGGCGGTCCAAGCAATATCAACCTCATCTGGCCTTTTTCCCCCCGCGCAGCTTCGACTTCTTGATCAGGCCCTCATACTGGTGCGCGATCAGGTGACCCTGAATCTGCGCCACCGTATCGAGCGTTACACTGACCACGATCAGGAGCGAAGTGCCACCAAGGTAGAACGGTACGCCAGTCGCTGAAATCAGGAACTCGGGCAGCAGACACACCAGCACCAGATAAATGGCGCCGACGACGGTGATGCGGGTGAGCACATAGTCGATATAGTCCGCAGTGCGCTCGCCCGGACGATAGCCCGGGATGAAACCAGAATGCTTCTTGAGCTGGTCGGCGGTGTCCTTCGGATTGAAGACGATCGCCGTATAGAAGAAGGCGAAGAACACGATCATCGCCGCGTAGAAGGCCATATAAAGCGGCTGGCCGTGGCCGAGCGCCGCCAGGATGGTGCTAGCCCATGCAGGCATATTGGTGGTCTGCGAGAAGCCGGCGACGGTCGCAGGCAGCAGCAGCAGCGACGAGGCGAAGATCGGCGGAATGACGCCGGACGTGTTGAGCTTCAGCGGCAGATGCGAGGTATCGCCCTGGAACATGCGATTGCCAACCTGGCGCTTGGGATACTGGATCAGCAGGCGGCGCTGGGCGCGCTCGAAGAAGACGATCAGCGCGATGACGATGATGGCGAGCACGATGATCGCTAGGATCAGGCCGGTCGACAAGGCGCCGGTGCGGCCAAGCTCCAGCGTGCCGGAGATGGCGCGCGGCAGGCCGGCGACGATGCCGGAGAAGATGATCAGCGAAATGCCGTTGCCGATGCCGCGGGCGGTGATCTGCTCGCCAAGCCACATCAGGAACATGGTGCCGCCGACCAGCGTGACGACGGTAGAGATGCGGAAGAACATGCCGGGATCGTTGACGATGCCATTGCCGCCCTCAAGCCCGACCGAAATGCCGTACGCCTGGACCAGCGCCAGAAGCACTGTGCCGTAGCGCGTGTACTGGTTGATGATCTTGCGGCCCTGCTCGCCTTCCTTCTTCAGCGCTTCCAGCGACGGAATGACCGAGGTCATCAGCTGCATAATGATGGAAGCGGAGATATAGGGCATAATGCCAAGGGCAAAGATCGCCATGCGCTGCACGGCGCCGCCGGCGAACATGTTGAACATGCCGAGCACGCCCTTGCTCTGCGACGAGAAGGCCTGGGCGAAAGCGTCGGGATTGATGCCGGGCAGCGGGATGTAGGTGCCAAGACGGTAGACGAGCAGCGCGCCGATGGTGAACCAGATGCGCTTCTTCAAATCCTCGGCTTTGGCGAAGGCCGAAAAATTCAGATTCGAGGCTAGTTGTTCAGCAGCCGAAGCCATGCCTGATTCTCCGCTTGGTCACGCTCGATGCCCGCAGCTCAGGCGGCGCGTGTCACCGAAGCTCACGAGATAAGCTCCGGACTGCAAACATGCAAGCGGCCGCGTTGATGCGGCCGCCACATCTGTCGGATCAAAGCACGACCGCAGGCAAAACCGAATTCCGCCTTTGCCGAACGTGCTTCAAATTGCCGTTACTCGGCGGCTGCCTGCTCAGGCAGTTTCACCGAGCCGCCGGCCTCTTCGATCTTCTCGATCGCGGCCTTGGAGGCTCCGGCCACGTCGAAGGCAAGCTTGGCCTTGATGTCGCCGTCCGAAAGGATGCGCACGCCGTCCTTGACGCGACGGATGACGCCGGCCGCAACCAGCGCCTCGGCCGTCACAACTGTCTTAGCGTCAAGCTTCTTGGCATCGAGCGCCGCCTGGATGCGGGCCAGCGACACGACAGTGAAGCTCTTGGCGAAGATATTGTTGAAGCCGCGCTTCGGCAGACGCCGGTAGAGCGGCATCTGGCCACCCTCGAAGCCGTTGACGGCGACACCGGAGCGCGCCTTCTGGCCCTTGACGCCGCGACCGGCGGTCTTGCCCGAACCGGAACCGATGCCACGGCCGAGACGCTTCTTGGAATGCGTCGCGCCGTCCTTGTCACGCAGATCATTGAGTTTCATCTGGATTCTCCTGCGCTCTGGCTCAGCCCTCGTCCACGACGCGGACGAGATGCTGGACGGCAGCGATCATGCCGCGCACGGAGGGCGTATCCTCCAGCGTGCGCTGCTTGTGCATCTTGTTGAGGCCGAGGCCGACCAGCGTTGCGCGCTGCTCCTTCGGCCGGCGGATCGGTGAACCGATCTGCTCGACGGTGATGGTCTTGGTTGCTTTCTTGGCCATGGTCAGATCCCTGGTCAGCGTCGACTATTCTTCAGCCGCAACGGCGGTGCCGCGGCGGGCCTGAAGGGTCGAATACTTGATGCCGCGCGCGGCAGCCACATCCTTCGGATGCATCTGGCTCTTCAGCGCGTCGAAAGTGGCGCGAACCATGTTGTAGGGGTTCGAAGAACCCATCGACTTGGCGACCACGTCATGCATGCCGAGCGTCTCGAATACGGCGCGCATCGGGCCGCCGGCGATGATGCCCGTACCTTGCTTGGCGGCGCGCAGCAGGACACGTCCCGCTCCCCAGCGTCCCTCGACGTCATGGTGCAGCGTGCGGCCCGAGCGCAACGGCACGAAGATCATGTCGCGCTTGGCCGATTCGGTCGCCTTGCGGATCGCCTCCGGCACTTCACGCGCCTTGCCGTGCCCGAAGCCGACGCGGCCCTTCTGGTCGCCGACGACAACGAGTGCTGCAAAGCCGAAGCGCCGGCCGCCCTTGACGACCTTGGCGACACGGTTGATGTGGACGAGCTTGTCGACCATGCCGTCGTCGCGTTCTTCGCGATCACGGCCGCGGCCGCCATCCCTACGTTCCTGTGCCATATCCTGTTCCTTGTTTTTTTCCGGAAGCACGGTTGATGATGATATCCGGCGGCCTCTGTGGGTCGCCGGGGCAAATTTCGTTTTTAGAAGCTCAGACCACCTTCACGTGCAGCCTCGGCAAGCGCCTTGACGCGGCCGTGGTAGATGTAGGCGCCCCGGTCGAAGACGACTTCCTTGATGCCGGCCTTCGAGGCACGCTCGGCGATCAGCTTGCCGATGGCAGCTGCGGCCGCGGTGTCGGCGCCGGTCTTGAGCGAGCCCTTGAGCTCCTTCTCAAGCGTCGAAGCAGCCGCGATGGTGTGGCCCTTGGTGTCGTCGATCACCTGGACATAGATGTTCTTCGACGTGCGATGGACCGACAAACGCGGACGATCGCCGGCAACCTTTTTGATCTGGCGGCGGACGCGCTGAGCGCGGCGTTGGGTGGATTCTTTCGAGCCCATGATATCAGTTCCTTGCCTTCAAAAAACGGGGGCAACCATATGCGGTAGGACGAGCCTCCCGCGACCGCTCCCCGCGGCGTTAAAATTACTTCTTCTTGCCTTCCTTGCGGACGATCTTCTCGCCAGCATAGCGGACGCCCTTGCCCTTGTAGGGCTCGGGGCTGCGGTACTCGCGGATCTCGGCGGCAACCTGACCGACCTGCTGCTTGTCGATGCCGGTCACGGTGATTTCCGTCGGCTTCGGCACCGAAATCGTCACGCCCTGCGGCGTCTCGTAGACAACGTCGTGGCTGAAGCCGAGCGCCAGCTGCAGGTTCTTGCCTTGCATGGCGGCGCGATAGCCGACGCCGGTGATCTCGAGCTTCTTTTCGAAGCCGTCCTTGACGCCCTGCAGGATGTTGACGATCTGCGTGCGCGACATGCCCCATTTGGAACGGGCGGTCTTGGTCTGGTCGCGCGGCTGGACAGCGATCTCGCTGCCTTCCATCTTGACCAGCACTTCGTCGTTCACCACGAACTTCAGCTCGCCCTTCGGACCCTTCGCCGTCACGGTCTGGCCGTTGACGGTCGCGGTCACGCCCTGCGGCAGCGAAACGGGTTTCTTTCCAATACGAGACATTCTGTTGTCCTCGTCACTTCTCTTGTTTCAGGTCTCGGTTTTCGGGACTTGATCCCGAAAGCCGGATTCCAACGGGTCACACACCAGATCAGAAGATCTGGCAGAGGATTTCCCCGCCGACATTCTGTTCGCGCGCTTCGTGGTCGGCCATCACACCCTTCGGCGTCGAAAGAATGGCGATGCCGAGGCCGTTGGCGACGTGTGGTATCGACTTGGCGGAAACGTAGACGCGGCGGCCGGGCTTCGAGACCCGGGCGATTTCGCGCACCACCGGCGCACCGTCGAAATACTTCAGCTCGATCTCGATTTCGGACTTGCCGTTGTCGAAGTCGGTCTGGCTGTAGTCGCGGATATAGCCTTCGGCCTTCAGCACGTCGAGGACACGGGTGCGCAGGCGCGAAGCCGGCGTCGAAACGCTCGACTTCTTACGGCCATACGCGTTGCGGATGCGGGTCAGCATATCGCCGAGAGGATCGCTCAATGACATGTTATGTCCTCCTTACCAGCTCGACTTGACCAGGCCCGGGATCTGGCCGTTATTGCCGAGATCACGAAGCGCGATACGCGATACTTTGAGCTTGCGATAATAGGCACGCGGACGTCCGGTGACTTCGCAGCGGTTGCGGATGCGGGTCTTGGCCGAGTTGCGCGGCAGCGCCGAAAGCTTCAGCTGAGCGCGGAAGCGCTCTTCCATCGGCTTGGCCTGATCCATGATGATCGCCTTGAGCACCTTGCGCTTGGCAGCGAACTGGTCCGCAAGCTTGCGGCGCCTGTTGTTCTTCTCGACTGAGCTGGTCTTTGCCATTTCAGATTTTTCCTTTTCTCGCTGCCGTTACTGGCGGAAGGGGAAGTTGAAGGCCTTGAGCAATGCCCTGGCTTCGTCGTCCGTCTTCGCAGTCGTACAAACGATGACGTCCATGCCCCAGATCTGATCAACCTTGTCGTAGTTGATCTCCGGAAACACGATGTGTTCCTTGATGCCCATGGCATAGTTGCCACGGCCATCGAAGCTCTTCGGGTTGAGCCCGCGGAAGTCGCGGACGCGCGGCAGTGCGATGTTCACGAGGCGGTCGAGGAACTCGTACATGCGTTCCTTGCGCAGCGTGACCTTGGCGCCGATCGGCATCTTCTCGCGGACCTTGAAGCCGGCGATCGAGTTGCGGGCGCGGGTGACAACGGCCTTCTGGCCGGCGATCATTGCAAGGTCTTCGGCCGCGATCGAAGGCTTCTTCGAATCGCCGGTCGCCTCGCCGACGCCCATGTTCAACACGATCTTGTCGATGCGCGGAACCTGCATCTCGTTCTCGTAGCCGAACTGCTCCTGCAGCGCCTTGCGAATGGTCTCGTTGTAGACCTGCTTGAGGCGCGGCGTGTTCTGGGCAGTTGCCTGCTTGGTTTGAGCCTTAGCCATTGATGACTTCTCCCGAGCGCTTGGCGACGCGCACCTTCTTGCCGTCCTTCTGGAAGATGAAGCCGACGCGGGTCGGCTTGCCATCCTTGGGGTCGGCCAGCGCGATGTTCGACAGCTGGATCGGCGCTTCCTTGGTGATGATCCCGCCCTCTTGGGACTGGGACTGCTTCTGATGACGACGGATCAGGTTGACGCCGCGCACCAGCGCGGTGTCGTCCTTCGGCTGCACCGAAAGGACTTCGCCCGAACGGCCCTTGTCCTTGCCGGCCAGCACGACGACCTTGTCGCCTTTTCTAATCTTTTGCATTGGTCCGGCTCCTTACAGCACTTCAGGCGCGAGCGAGATGATCTTCATGTGGTTCTTGGCGCGGAGTTCGCGCGGAACCGGTCCGAAGATACGCGTGCCGATCGGCTCTTTCTTGTTGTCGACGAGAACGGCTGCGTTCTTGTCGAAACGGATCACGCTGCCGTCCGGGCGGCGGATGTCCTTGGCCGTGCGAACCACGACCGCCTTCATCACATCGCCCTTCTTGACGCGGCCGCGCGGGATGGCTTCCTTGATCGACACCACGATGATGTCGCCCACGGAAGCGTATTTCCGCTTCGAGCCGCCCAGCACCTTGATGCACATGACACGACGGGCGCCGGAATTATCCGCGACGTCGAGGTTTGTTTGCATCTGAATCATGACTGGCCGCCTTCTTCTTTTCTAACGGGACGGGTTTCTCACCCCTCCCCGGTCTGTCCAAAATTCGTTTCGTTGGCCCTGATCAGGCCTGGTCCGAAGACACCACGACCCAGCGCTTGTCCTTGGAAATCGGCTTCGATTCCTGGATGAACACCTGATCGCCGACCTTGTGGGCGTTGTTCTCGTCGTGCGCCTTGTACTTCTTGGTCATGCGCACGGTCTTCTTCATCACGGGATGCGTGAAGCGCCGTTCGACCTTGACGACAACCGTCTTCTCGTTCTTGTCGCTGACGACGGTGCCCTGCAGAATGCGCTTTGGCATGGTTTTCGTCCTTAAGCCTTCTTGGCCGCGGACTTTTCCGCAGCGATGGTCTTGATACGCGCAATGTCCTTGCGGACCTGCCTCACGCGCGCGGTCTTCTCAAGCTGGCCGGTGGCCTTCTGGAAGCGCAGGTTGAACTGCTCCTTCTTCAGGCTGGCCAGGTCGTCGGTCAGCTGGTCCTGGGTCTTGGTCCGGATGTCTTCGGCTTTCATGATCAGCCCGTCCTTATTCTGCGATGCGCTGTACGAAGCGCGTCCTGACCGAGAGCTTGGCCGCGCCGAGACGCAGCGCCTCACGGGCGGTTTCCTCGTTGACGCCGTCGATCTCGAACATGATGCGACCCGGCTTGACGCGTGCCGCCCAGTAGTCGACCGCGCCCTTGCCCTTACCCATACGGACTTCAGTCGGCTTCGACGTAACCGGCACGTCCGGGAAGATACGGATCCACACCCGGCCGGCGCGCTTCATCTCGCGGGTGATCGCGCGGCGGGCCGCCTCGATCTCACGCGCGGTGACGCGGTTCGGCTCAAGCGCCTTCAGCCCGAAACCACCGAAATCCAGGTTGGTGCCGCCCTTGGCGGTACCGTGGATGCGGCCCTTGAACTGCTTGCGGAACTTTGTGCGCTTTGGCTGCAGCATCGTTCTAACTCCAAATTCCTGACTGTCTTACGCGTTTTCGCGACGGCGACCGCGCTCGCGCTCACCACCACCGCCATGCGCATGATCGCCCTCGGTGGCGCGGCGCTCCGATGCCATCGGGTCGTGCTCAAGGATTTCGCCCTTGAACACCCATACCTTGACACCGCAGATACCGTAGGCCGTATTCGCCTCGGCCGTGCCGTAGTCGACGTCGGCGCGCAACGTATGCAGCGGCACGCGGCCTTCGCGATACCATTCCATGCGCGCGATCTCCGCGCCGCCGAGACGACCGGCGCAGTTGATGCGGATGCCTTCGGCACCGAGGCGCATCGCCGACTGGACGGCGCGCTTCATGGCGCGGCGGAACGCGATGCGGCGCTCGAGCTGCTGGGCGATCGACTGGGCGACCAGGGTCGCGTCGATCTCCGGCTTGCGCACTTCGACGATGTTCAGATGCGTCTCGGACTTGGTCATCTCCATCAGCTTCTTGCGAAGCTTCTCGATGTCGGCGCCCTTCTTGCCGATGATCAGGCCCGGACGCGCCGCATGGATGGTGACGCGGCACTTCTTGTGCGGACGCTCGATCACGACCTTCGAGATCGCAGCCTGCTTGAGTTCCTTCTCAAGATATTTGCGGATCTTGATGTCCTCGTGCAGCAGCTTGCCGTACTCGCCGGTGTTCGCGAACCACCGCGAATCCCAGGTGCGGTTGATGCCGAGACGCAGACCGATCGGATTGACTTTCTGGCCCATTATGCGGCCTCCCCTTTTTCTTCGACTTCACGAACGACGATCGTGAGGTGCGAGAACGGCTTCTCGATACGGCTGGCGCGACCACGGCCACGGGCATGGAACCGCTTCATGACAATCGACTTGCCGACATAGGCTTCCGCCACGATCAGCGCATCGACGTCGAGGTCGTGGTTGTTTTCTGCGTTGGCGATCGCCGATTCCAGCGTCTTCTTGACCGTGCCGGAAATCCGCTTGGCCGAGAATTCGAGGTCGGAAAGCGCTGTCGCGACCTTCTTGCCGCGGATCAGCGCGGCAACCAGGTTCAGCTTCTGCGGGCTGATACGGATCGTGCGCAACACGGCGCGCGCTTCGTTGTCAGCAAGCCTGCGCGGAGCTTTGGCCTTGCCCATGATTATTTCCTCTTCGCCTTCTTATCCGCGCCGTGACCGTAATAGGTCCGGGTCGGAGCGAATTCACCGAACTTGTGACCGACCATGTCCTCGTTCACCGAGACGGGAACGTGTTTCTGGCCGTTGTAGACACCGAAGGTGAAGCCGACGAACTGCGGCAGGATGGTGGAGCGGCGGCTCCACATCTTGATCACCTCATTGCGACCACCTTCACGAACCTTGTCCACCTTCTTCAGAAGGTAGCCGTCGATGAAGGGGCCTTTCCAAATCGAACGAGTCACTTGGCGTTACCTCTTCTTAGCTCTTGCGCTGATGGCGCGAGCGCAGGATGAACTTGTCGGTCGCCTTGTTGGACCGCGTCTTCTTGCCCTTGGTCGGCTTGCCCCAGGGCGAAACCGGATGGCGGCCACCCGAGGTGCGGCCTTCGCCGCCGCCATGCGGATGGTCGACCGGGTTCATGGTCACGCCGCGATTGTGCGGACGTTTGCCACGCCACACGGTGCGGCCAGCCTTGCCGTCATTGATGTTGCCGTGGTCCGGGTTGGACACGGCACCGACAGTGGCCATGCAGGAGCCGTGGACGACACGCTGCTCGCCCGAATTGAGGCGCAGGATCGCCATGCCCTGGTCGCGGCCGACGAGCTGGCCATAACCACCGGCCGAACGGGCGACCTGAGCGCCCTTGCCAGGCTTCAGCTCGATATTATGGACGATCGTGCCGACCGGCATCGAGGCCAGCGGCATCGCATTGCCCGGCTTCACGTCGACCGATTCACCGGCTACGATCTTGTCGCCGGGAGCCAGACGCTGCGGGGCGATGATGTAGGACAGCTCGCCATCGTCGTACTTGATCAGCGCGATGAAGGCGGTGCGGTTCGGATCGTACTCGATACGCTCAACCGTACCGACGACGTCGAACTTGCGGCGCTTGAAGTCGATGATGCGGTAGGTGCGCTTGTGACCGCCGCCGATGAAGCGGGCCGTGATGCGGCCGTAATTGTTGCGGCCGCCCGACTTGGTCAGGCCTTCGGTCAGGCCCTTGACGGGCTTGCCCTTGTAGAGGCCCGAGCGGTCGACGATGACCAGCTGACGGGTGCTCGGCGTTACCGGGTTGAATTTTTTCAGTGCCATTGTTCTGTCCTCGCGACCTTGCTCAGAGACCCGTCGCGACGTCGATCGACTGGCCGTCGGCCAGCGTCACAACCGCCTTCTTGACGTCGCTCTGGCGGCCGATCGTGCCGCGGAAGCGCTTGATCTTGCCCTTGCGGACAAGCGTGTTCACAGCCATCACCTTGACGCCGAACAGCGCTTCGACGGCGGCCTTGATTTCCGGCTTCGACGCCTTCTTGGCGACATTGAAGACGACCTGGTTCTGCTCGGAAGCCATGGTCGACTTTTCGGTGATCGCCGGCGAGACGATCACGTCGTAGTGACGAAGGTCGGTCATTTGAAGCGCTCCTCGAGAGCCTCGACGGCGGCCTTGGAAAGGACCAGCGTGCCGCGGCGCAGAATGTCGTAGACGTTGATGCCCTGGATGGGCAGCACGTCGATGTTCGGGATGTTGGTCGCCGCCAGCTTGAAATTCTTGTCAAGCTCGGCGCCGCCGATCACCAGGGCGTTGCTCAGGCCCAGCGTCGCGAAATTCGCGATCAGTGCCTTGGTCTTGGCCTCGGTCAGCTTCAGCTCGTCGATGATGATGATCGACGCGCTTTTGGCCTTGGCCGAAAGCGCATGCTTGAGACCGAGCGCACGCACCTTCTTCGGCAGATCGTGCTCGTGGCTGCGCACGACCGGGCCGTGGGCCTTGCCGCCGCCGCGGAACTGCGGAGCGCGAGCCGAATGGTGACGGGCGCGGCCGGTACCCTTCTGCTTGTACATCTTGGCGCCGGTGCGGGCGATTTCCGCGCGGCCCTTGGCCTTGTGCGTGCCCTGCTGCTTCTTGGCGAGCTGCCAGCGCACGACGCGCTGCAGGATGTCCTCGCGCGGATCAAGGCCGAAAATCTCTTCGGAGAGCTTCAGCTTGCCGGCGTCCTTGCCGCCAAGCGTTGTAATCTTGAGGTCCATTATTCCGCTCCCTCTGTGGCCGGGGCCTCGTTCTTGGCGGCACCATCGGTTGCAACGGCGCGGATCGCGGCGGGCTTCGGCGCATTGGCCGGAAGCGCAACCTTGGCCGCATCGCGGACCAGGATCCATGCACCCTTCGAACCCGGGACCGCACCGCGGATCAGGATCAGGCCACGATCGGCGTCGGTCGAGACGACCTCGACATTCTGCGTGGTGACGCGGGTGTCACCCATGTGGCCGGCCATATGCTTGCCCTTGAACACCTTGCCCGGATCCTGGCGCTGGCCGGTCGAACCGTGTGTACGGTGCGACACCGAGTTGCCGTGCGTGGCGCGGCCGCCACCCATGTGGTGCCGCTTGATGACGCCCTGGAAACCCTTGCCGATCGTGGTTCCCGTCACATCGACCTTCTGGCCGACGACGAAATGCTCGACGGTGATCTCGGCGCCGACATCGATCATGTTGTCGGCGGAGACGCGGAACTCGGCAACCTTGGCCTTAGGCTCGACGGAAGCGGACGCGAAATGGCCGCGCATCGCCTTCGACGTGTTCTTCACCTTGGCAAGGCCAACGCCGAGCTGGACGGCGGTATAGCCGTTCTTCTCCTGCGTGCGCTGCGCCACGACCTGGCAGTTCTCCATCTGGAGAACAGTGACGGGAACATGTTCCCCGGCATCGTTGTAGATGCGGGTCATTCCCACCTTCTTTGCAATCACACCTGAACGCATCGGTTCAATTCCTTTAGAGTTCCCTGTCGGGGCTGTCGCCCCTCCACGCCTCTTGTTCCTTCAGAGTTCCGGGTCGCCCCGCTGACCTCTGGTTCCTTAGAGCTTGATCTCGACGTCGACACCGGCGGCCAGGTCGAGCTTCATCAAAGCATCGACCGTCTGCGGGGTCGGGTCGACGATGTCGAGCAGACGCTTGTGCGTGCGCATCTCGAACTGCTCGCGGCTCTTCTTGTCGACGTGAGGCGACCGGTTGACCGTGAACTTTTCGATCCGCGTCGGCAGCGGAATTGGGCCGCGGACGTTGGCGCCGGTGCGCTTGGCGGTCGACACGATTTCCCGTGTCGAGGCGTCGAGCACCCGGTGATCAAACGCCTTCAGGCGGATGCGGATATTCTGTCCGTTCATGCGTCACTTCCTTGTTCTGGCGCGGCGCGGGCAGCGCCCGCGACAGATCGGTTTAAGTCCAAATTACTCTTTGATGGTGACGACGATGCCGGCACCGACGGTGCGGCCGCCTTCACGGATGGCGAAGCGCAGCTTCTCTTCCATGGCGATCGGCACGATCAGCTCGACATCGACGGTGATGTTGTCGCCCGGCATCACCATCTCGGTGCCTTCCGGCAGCGACACGATGCCGGTCACGTCCGTCGTGCGGAAATAGAACTGCGGACGGTAGTTGGTGAAGAACGGCGTGTGGCGGCCGCCCTCGTCCTTGGTCAGGATGTAGGCTTCGGCAACGAACTTCTTGTGCGGCTTGACGGTGCCGGGCTTGGCCAGGACCTGGCCGCGCT